>JAGLSG010000079.1 GCA_023135865.1 Planctomycetota bacterium
GGACTGGAGTCGAACCAGCACTCCCCGAAGGGAACTAGCCCCTCAAGCTAGCGCGTCTGCCTATTCCGCCACCCGGGCTGAATTTTGACTATCGAGCAGTAATTATTTACTATTTCAGCTAAAAAGTCAATTAGAAGTTCTCCCAAAAACTGCTTTGGTGGCGAAAATGAGAAATTTCGGGATAGCTTCTAAATATTTCGCCGACCATCCCAAAGCAAAATCTGTAAACGCTGACAAAATACAAAGCCGCTCTGCCTGCACAACTCAGCTACCATTTCAGATTTTTCTAAAAGCTCATCTCTCGTGGCCGCCTGCGGCATAAGCATAACCAAATCCAAATCAATATTTTTAATTTTGTCAAGCAGCTGTTTTATTTCAGCTAAATCATCTTCAAAATCTATAACAAACTTTAATTGGTATTTATAATTGGCAGTTAGTTCATTTAAAACCGCCACATTCAAAGCCGAAACGCCGTCAGCCATTTTCGCATTGCCAAGTTTAGGACTGATACTCATTAAATCACAGTCAAGATTCGCAATAAATTTAATTCCCGCTGTTTCAATTGTGATGTGCTTGCCGATTTTTTTAAGCTGCGCAGTTAGTCCACCAAGTTCCAAATTTACCATCGGCTCGCCGCCGGTTATTACAACAAATCTACTCGGCCACTTCTTAATCGTTTTAATTATTTCTTCAACGCTAAAATCCCGCCCTGCTTTTGCATCCAAGGCGTATTTCGTATCACACCATTTGCATCTAAGTGGGCAGCCGGCCAAACGTATAAATACACTCGGAACGCCGGTTAAAAAACCTTCGCCTTGCAGAGAATAAAAAATCTCACTTACTATCATTATTTGTGCCTCGATTTGTATATGTCATTGCGAGCAAAGTCTTGAGGGCTTCGACTGAGCTCAGCCGAATGTCCTTGTCGAAAGGCAAAGCGAAGCAATCTAAAATGTAACGAATGAGATTGCTTCGTCGCTACGCTTCTCGCAATGACAAACTTCCACGTCATTATTTTTTAGCGTCCACATACTCCACCGTATCAGCCAACCCTGCTTGGGCAAAACCTTTTAATCTCAACCGGCAGGAATCGCATCTGCCGCAGCTTCGGCCAAATTTATCGGGGTCGTAGCAGCTATGTGTTAATGAATAATCTACGCCAAGCTCTATGCCCTTGATAATAATTTGGCTCTTGCTCATATTTATAATCGGCGTATGGATTTTATATTTGCCCTTATTTTCAATTGCCGCAGCTGTTGCAAGATTGGCCATTTTTTCAAAAGCCAAAATGAATTCACCGCGACAATCAGGATAGCCGCTGTAATCTGTCATATTTACGCCTATGAAAATATCAAACGAATCCAAAACTTCCGCAAACGCCAAAGCGTAGCTAAGAAAAATCGTATTGCGAGCCGGAACATAAGTTATTGGTATTTGGTTTGTGTTTTCCAAATCAGCTCCGTCTTTTGGAACTTCGATATTTAAATCGGTCAGAGCTGAGCCGCCAAAAGAAGTCAAATCAATATCGATTATGCGATGGCCGGCTATATTTAGGAATTTGGCTACTTTTTTTGCGGATTCAATTTCGATTTTATGTCGCTGGCCATATCTGAAAGTCAGGCCATACAAATCAAAACCTTCACTTGCGGCAATGGCAGCTGTTGTGGCTGAATCCAGGCCGCCGCTCAGCAAAATAACAGCTTTTCTGTTTTTTTCTGGCATTTTTCCTCACACTTGTCAAAATTGTAAATATCTACTATAATCAGTTTAACGTATTTTTCGCAGGGTTCAACAAATGAGTGAAAAACCAAAGCTGGAACTGTTTGAAAATCCCAAGCCGGACAGGGATTACACAATAACTATCAACTGTCCGGAGTTTACCAGCGTTTGTCCCAAAACCGGCCAGCCGGATTTTGGCGAAGTCATCGTTGAATACAGTCCCGATAAATCCTGCATCGAATTAAAGAGTTTGAAATTTTATATGCAAAGCTATCGTAATAAAGGCATTTTCTACGAAGCATTGACAAATGAAATTCTCGATGATTTATCCAGCATCTGTAAACCACGATGGATGAAAATTATTTGCAGATTTACGCCACGTGGAGGAATAACCACCAGCGTAAATGCTGAATACAAAAATAGTTCGTAGATTGCAAAAATGAACAGCGAATAATGAGGTGAAAAAATGGCTATCGTATTTCATTGTGAGTATTGCGATAAAAAAATCGAAGCTCCTGATACTGCCGGCGGAAAATGGGGCAAATGTCCTTCCTGCCACAATAAATTGTATGTGCCAAATCTCGCTGCAAATGCAGATGATGAAGAATTGAAAATCGCACCAATAAATGACAGTGAGGAGGCGAAAGAAAGAAAACTGATGGCTGAAACATATCAGCTTACCCAGAAGATTCTCGAAGAAAAAGAAACGCCGGAAGGCCGGCAAACACAAACCGCAAAACCAGCCGAATCGGCACCGACTTTAAGCGACAAACAATTAACTGAAAAAATCATCAGCTGCCTGCGGTTAATGGCTGACGGCCAATTAGACAGAGCCGATATAGCCATTGATACACTGGCCAATCAAATCGAGCAAGCTGGAAAAATTCTCGACAATATTGCCCTTAGCGAGATTCCCGAGCCGCAATTGGATGATATTCCTCCGCAGGTACTCGCCGGGCTGATAAGGACTATGCGAGCCAAGATGAGTTGAAAGTCAGCAGCAATTTCAATCAAAAGTGGCATATAAATTTCCGATTTTGGGGGTGAAAAATCCGAAAATATGGAGTTTTTTCGGGCTTGAAAAAGTGATTTTGAGGGGTGTTTCGTTGTTTCCGGCTTAAAAAGCCGGTTTTGCGTCAATCAAAACTGCTATTTTTGTGAAAAAGTGGCCAAAAAGTAGTCGTTTTTTAGTGTTTTTTGTCAATTTTGGTCAAAAATGAGCAGGAATTTACCGTTTTTTGTCAAAAAAGAACCAGTTTTTCAAGGGGGTATGTCGTTTTCAATCGATTGTTTTTGAACAGTTGCTGGTTGCTTGTTGATAGTTGTTTGTAGTACGAAATTAACCACGGATTTCGTGAAACGTATCTCGTATTGTGTGATTTCAAGGCCTGTTTTTAATCGCGGATTACACGTTTTTTTTGAGGCAAAAGCAAAGAAAACGCCAAATTCTAACCAAAGTGATAATAATAGGCAACTACCTTTATTTACTATCATAAATAGATATGATATTGTTTTTGGTCAACTCGGAGCCCTTAAAGGTTTCATTGAGATAAATATTCCCTTTATTATCTGTAGCTAAAAATACAAACTTCTTACTTTCAACATTATCACCCCTAAAAACTCCAACCCTCCTTGCTTCCTTAGGTAAAATTGTTTTTTTAGTTACAGTGTTTTTCTGAGGGTCAATACAAATAATACTTAGCTTATAATTTGTTAAGTTTTCAAAACTCGCCGACAAACTCAAAGAATGCAAAGGAATTAAAAAAAAGAAAACAAAGAGTAATAAAATTGTCAAAACACCCTTGGAAATTTTACTCATAAAATCAAACAAAAAGATACAACTTATTGACATCGCCAATGAAAATATCATTAGAACATCTTTTGGGAAACCGCAAAAAATTGTAAGTGCATATCCTATCCATACCCCCAATGCCAAACAAAAAATAATACAGCCAACAAAATTTCTCCATTTCAAACTTTTCATGTTAATAATCCTTAATCAACGGCATTCCAAATACACCGTAAGAATATATTTCCCCAACAACACCACTGTCGCTATTTATTCTTTGATAAGAGCTTCTCTTTGTAATTTCTAAAAGCCCCTCCTGCATATGCCCCGATAATGCCTGGCAAAGTCATAAATCCATAACCAATAAATTCTATCGGCCAAAGATTGTGTGAATAAGGGTCATATAGCATTTCAATAAAAGCGAAAAAAGGAAATAAGGTCATAGTCGAAATACCCAATAGCCACCTATGCCTTGGATGGATAAACCCCAAAAACATACCGCTGAGGAACAAACAGAAAATTGTCCAAAGCGACATCTTTTCGATTCCCGTTGCTACCATAGGAAACAGAGGTGATTCCACAAATTCGGTACCCGGTATAAAAAGCGGAGTAACAACAATGGAAATAAATCCCAATACCGCACCAAAGGCAAACACTAATAGTGTCTTTTGCTTTGTATAAGGTTTATTCATAACTCTCCAATAAATAAAACAAGTTTATTTATATCCCTATGAGCAGAGGCAACTTTTATCTGCTAACTATATCATCGGTATTATCGAAAACTCCGTCCGGGCCGGAAGAAGTAAGCACAGGAAAAGTCCTTGTCCAATCATCGTCAGGGTCGTCCTTGTCGTAGTTGTCTTCATCGTAATAATCATATCGCAATGTATTGTCCCACGAATCGATAACCCTTAACAGCGGATAATTTACATCGTCAACCTTCATTATCATCCTAACACCATCATCATCTTTGTTGGTTATCAAGGAACGGTCGATTCCTTCCAGAATACTTTTACATTCAGGAATACGGTTGAGCATAAAATACATTACGGCACAACCGGAATCATTCGTGTCAACCGTACTGGGAACATCAACGCTCGTTACATCTAATGCGTTTTCCAATGCGCCTTCAAGTTTACTTTCATTATAACCATTGCAATCGATTGGGAAATCCAAATCAGAATAATCCGAATCAGCATCGTAACTATAATCATAATTTTGAAACTCAGATAGAGCAGCGGTTAAAAGCGAAATGGTATTTGCCGTCAATTCCTCCTTGGCCTTACTCTGGATGCGAGTGGCAGTGGCAATTACCGCAACAGTCAAAGCCGCAATAATAGCAACAACAATTACCATCTCAATCAAAGTAAACGCCAATGTCCTTTTAGATAAGCCACAGGCCAACGCTGTTTTTCTCATCAATAGCCCCTTGGAAATCGTCCGAAAAAATACACTTTTAGGTAACCTCTAAAAACACGTTTTGTCATTGCTTCGCTTCGCTCGCAATCTCGTTTCTGAAGCGATAACAGAGATTGCTTTGTCGTTTCACTCCTCGCAATGACATTTTTAGAGGTGCTCCTTATTATAACAACTCCTCGCAATAAAAGAATTCAAAACATAAAAATCGGCTGTTTTTGTCAAAGACACACAAAAAACGCACAAAAAATGCGATTTTTTGCAGATTTTTGGCGAATTTGGCCGGAATTTTCTGCATTCACTGCTCTTTTTTGCCGTTTTATAAAGAATGCGTGCCAGCTGCGCTCAGCAATTTCGGACGAGAAGAAAACGGCTGAAATAAAGCTGGTTCGGCTGGAGCAAATATTCTATGAAGAAAGAAAATAAGCAAAACACAACCTGATTTCGCAACATATCGCAACGGAGGAAGTATGTCTGATAAAACAACACTTGTACACGTAACACACGAAGCAACAGGAAAAATCGGCGGCATCGGAGCTGTACTACAGGGATTCTTTACCAGTAAATCATATCTCAACGAAGTGCAGCGCTCCATACTCGTAGGCCCGCTTTTCGATACGCATGGGCCAAGGTCATATCAGCTCGGCGAAGACGGACAGGTACTATATTCCTCAATGGGCGGATTCGTAAACACAATCTACGCTATGGATTTTCAGGAAATTGAGCACGACTACAATGCTGGAATAGTTTACGGAAGAGAAACATTTGTCGATAAAAAAACCGGCGTAAAAAGTTCGCCGGAAGTCCTGCTCGTAGATGTAAAACATATCAAAAAATCGGTTGTCGATGATTTCAAAGAAAAAATGTTCAAAAGATTCGGACTGCGAAGCGATTTGTATGAAGATTCGTGGGAATTCGAACAATATGTACGGCTGGCTCCGGTGGCAATCGCAGCTCTAAAAGCAATAGGTGCAACCGGCGATTTGACGGCAGTTGTAGCTCATGAATTTATGGGTATGCCAACAGTGCTGGCGGCAATTCTCGACAAGGAATACGATTTCAAAACCATTTTCTACGCTCACGAAGTAGCTACCATTCGCAGAATAGTTGAAGAACATCCCGGCCAGGATACAATGTTTTATAACGTTCTGAAATATGCCCGAAACAACAAACTTTATATCGATGAAGTACTCGGCAGTCAGGACGATTATTTCAAACACGCTCTGATTAAAACGTCTAAATACTGCGATACGATTTGTGCGGTCGGCGATTATGCAGCTGACGAAATGCAATTCCTCGCTCCAGAATTCGAAACAGCTGATGTTCAGGTTGTTTATAACGGCATACCGGCTTACGAAATCGATGTGGATGAACGGCTCGAATCAAAAGGACGATTGCAGCAATACTGCGAGAATCTGCTCGGCTTTAAGCCGGATTTAATTTTCACACACGTAACCCGTCTCGTCAGGAGTAAGGGCTTGTGGCGGGATTTGCATATACTCTACGAGCTTGAAGAAGAATTTAGAAAGCAGGGAAAAACCGCTGTTATGTTCCTGCTCTCCACCGAAGTTTCCCAGCGACGCAGCCATGATATTTACAATATGGAATCATCCTATAAATGGCCGCTGGCTCACAGGGAAGGCATGCCCGACCTTTCAGGAGGAGAGGCAAATTTCTATTCTCAAATTCAGGAATTCAATACGAGAAGCAGAAATATAAAATTCATCTTTATGAATCAGTTTGGCTTTAGTCGTAAAAGCTGCGGAAAAAAGATGCCAGAACATATGGAATTTATGGACATACGCAAAGGCAGCGATGTGGAATTCGGTCTTAGTATTTATGAGCCGTTTGGAATTGCTCATCTTGAATCGCTGACCTTTGGAAGTATATGTGTTGTCAGCAGTATATGCGGTTGCGCCGGCTTTGCGGAAGACACCATTGTCAGGTTAAATGATGATGACTTGCCTCTGCCGAGATTAAACGGCGAATCCCAGACAGCTGGAAATGTTATAATTGCAGACTACACCGACCTTAAAACAAGCGACTACGCCGACATTGACGATTTGCTCCTGCTCGACGCTTCGCTTTGTGCAACCGTTGAAGGCAGGGTCAATAAAAAAGTTGCTGAAGATATAATTCGGCTGCTGGCGAAAAATGAAGCTGAGCCGGAAAACGCAATTAAGACCGGCTATGCGATGGCGAAAAATATGAGCTGGGATGTGGTTATGGATAATTATTTATCCAAGAGCTTAAAGCGGATTTTCAAAAAACAGCACGCCAAAGTACTCGGCTAAAAAAAACAAGCAAAAACCTGTTCTGCAATTGCGCTTGACCTGCTGCCGGGCAGCAGTTAACATTTTTGCCTGTGGGCGAATCAGCAAAAAAACCTGTAATTGGAATCCTCGGCGGAATCGGCTCTGGCAAAAGCACCGTAGCAAATGAATTTGCAAAACTGGGAGCCAAAGTCATTGATGCCGACAAAATCGCACATAAAATCCTCGATGAAAAAAACACAAAAGAAAAAATAGTCAGCGTTTTTGGAAAAGAAATCCTCGATAGTTCCGGCCAAATTGACCGCAAAAAATTGGCCAAAGCCGCCTTTGCCAGTGGCGAAAAAATCGCCAAATTAGATAACATAATCCATCCGCCGGTTCTAACCAAAATCGAGCAGCTCATAGAAAAATATCAAAAACAGCCAAAAATCACGGCTATTGTACTCGATGTGCCGCTGCTAATGGAAATCGGCTGGCATAAACGCTGCGATAAGCTCGTTTTTGTCGATTGCAAACAAGCATTAAGGTTAAACAGAATAAAAACAAGCCGAAAATTAGACAAAAAACAGTTTGAAATAAGAGAAAAATTTCAAATTTCTCTGGACAATAAAGCCGCCATAGCCGATAATACTGTTGATAATAACGCTGGCTTATCAGCATTGGTCAGGCAAATCACTGATGTTTTCTCTCGTATTATGAATAATAGATGAGTGGGGTTTTTGTAAGTAATAGCCCGCTCGTTTGTTGATGTCTATATTTTGATATATTGTTTAGGTTCCGTTTCTGCAATTTTGTCCCAACTATTCAAAAATCAAATCCTGAGGAACTTCCGAAGGAATATCTTTAATCAGAAATCACATAACATTTAATTAACAAAGAAAAGAAGGAGTCATTATGGCTAAGGCCGACACCAAAACCGGAAAGGCAACACCGGTTAAAAGACAAAGAACCGTAAAAAAAGTCGCTGAACCAAAAACAGCTGCCCAGAAAGAAGCAACAAAACCGGCAGTAGAAGAAAATGGTGATGCCAAAACTACAACTGCAATTAAAAACAACAGCGGCGACAAAGCAAAAAACAATATCCAAAAAAAGAAAAAAACCGAAGAAGAATCCACCCACGCTAAATATGAGCGAGTCAAAAAAGGTAATCTGTACCTGACCGATTTGCAGAAACTAAGCGTTACTGAACTGCACGAAATAGCAAAAAAAGAAAACATCAAAGAATACACGGCACTGAAAAAACAGAACCTGGTATTTAGAATCTTGAAAGAACGCATCCGCCAAAACGGCTTAATGTACGGTGAAGGGGTATTGGAAGTTTTGCCGGACGGCTACGGCTTCCTGAGAAATCCAAGCTACAATTATCTCTCAAGTCCCGACGATATATATGTTTCGCCTTCCCAGATAAGAAGATTCGGGCTGCGAACCGGAAATGTTGTCTCAGGACAGATTCGACCGCCGAAAGATTCGGAAAAATATTTCGCACTGCTGCGCGTTGAGGCCATCAACTTTGAAGACCCCGACAATCTTGCGGAAAAAACTGTGTTCAGCGATCTAACCCCCCTGCATCCCGAAGAGCGGATTATGCTCGAAACTACTCCGCAGGAATTGAGTACGAGAATAATCGATATTGTAACGCCGGTTGGAATGGGTCAGCGCGGCCTCATCGTCGCTCCGCCGCGGACAGGTAAAACCGTTCTGCTGCAGAAACTGGCAAATGCAATAAGCACTAACTATCCGAAAGTAAAACTGATTGTTCTGCTGATTGACGAACGGCCGGAAGAAGTTACGGAAATGGAGCGAAAAACGGCTGAAGACGTTGAGGTAATAAGTTCAACCTT
>JAGLSG010000008.1 GCA_023135865.1 Planctomycetota bacterium
CCGTCGCTTCGTAATTGTTCGATTAGCCCTAATGTCTTTTCTATTGCTTCGGTGTATGGCTCGACTGTATGGCCGGCCGAGCCGAGATGAATATGGATTGCACAAAGTTTTACCGCATTTTGTTTGCCGTAATTGGCGAACACTTTTCTTGCCCGCTCAATATCCACGCCGAATTTGCTTTCCTTTTTTCCTGTTGTTGTGTAGGTGTGTGTTTGCGGGTCAACATCGGGATTGACTCGAAGGGCGGCTTTGGTTTTTTTGCCCTGCTTGGTTGCAAGACTAATAAGGTTTTCCAGTTCCTGTTCTGATTCGATATTGAAGTAACCAATTCCTGCATTGAGTGCTTCGATGATTTCCTTATCTGTTTTGCCGACTCCTGCATATACGATTTTTTCGGCTTTACCGCCAGCTGCCAAAACGCGATGCAATTCGCCGCCGCTTACAATATCAAAACTGCTGCCTGCATCAGCCATAAATTTTAAGATGTTGATATTGCCGCAGGCCTTAACCGAATAGCAGATTTCGCTATCGAGTTCGCTGTAAGCGGCCTGGATTTTCTGCAGGTGGTCTTTGAATGTCGCCTTACTGTAAATGTAAAGCGGCGTGCCGAGTTCGGCTGCTATTTTTTCAACGCTTACGTCTTCTGCAAACAGTTGGCCATTTTTATAATTGAAATAATCCATATCTTCCTTTCCTCTACACCGATAGTATAGGAAATCAGCTGATAATTGCAAGAGGACAGTTTTTGGGAGGATTTCCTGCATTGAGGATAAAAGATGCGCATAAAAAAATGGAAGGTTCTGCCGTAACAGGAGCACCTTCCATTTTTGCATAGCTTGCAACGGCATCAAAACCGCCGCTATTGTATTATGCTATTTTTTCTTCTTTGTAGCTTTTTTCTTTTTCTTCGCTACTTTTTTCTTTGCTACTTTCTTTTTAGCCACTTTTTTCTTAGCTACTTTTTTCTTAGCGACTTTCTTCTTAGCTACTTTCTTCTTCACGACTTTTTTCTTAGCGACTTTTTTCTTTGCCACTTTCTTCTTCGCTACTTTTTTCTTAGCGACTTTCTTTTTTGCTACTTTTTTCTTAGCTTTCTTCTTTGCCATTATTTTACCCTTTCGATTGATAAATTTTCTATAGTTAATTTCACTTTATAATAACGATTCACTTGTCAAAAATTTCATCGAATAAATTACATACATCCAATGACTATTATTATGCTTTTTATCGTCCAAATATTCAAAAATACTTCATAAAATTTTTTGCTTCAGTAACTTACGTTGGTTTGCAAATTGTTTTATATAACATTTTGTAAAAGCTGCGAAGTGTTGCGATTTGTTTTGCGTTAATCGATTTGTTTTACTAAATCTGTTTTACAGTTTCGATTGTTACAATGAGCTGAAATTTTAAAATAGCTTTGTTTGTTGTTTCAATGGGTTCTAACCCTGTTTTAGAAAAATGAACTTTTCAAAAAAACTTTATTGATATATTTTTTCATTGGAGCAAAAGGTGTTAATAGTAGATAATATGTTTGCTATAGTTTTAATGGATTGGTTCTTTGTTGGCGTTTTAGGGCTGAAAAAATTTTAGTAATTTTTTTCGATTTTTGTAATATTTTTTCTCAACAATACACAATTTGGATGTTAATTGTTTTATGCTTGAAGATAAACTGATTTTGTTTGGCGGAACTTTCGACCCGATTCATCTTGGGCACACTGCGGTTGCAGCTGCGGCGGCTGAGCAAATCGGCGCAGGTAAAGTCGTATTCATTCCAGCAAAAAAATCTGTTTTGAAAAATGATTTACCAAAAGCCGGCGGAAGTGAGCGACTCGAAATGCTCTCACTTGCAATTGCTGATAATCAAAAATTCCAGCTAAGCGATTACGAGTTAAAGAAAGAGTCGCCGAGCTATACGTTTGAAACGGTTAAACATTTTCAAAATCAATACCAAAATAAAGTTTTGATTCATTGGCTCGTTGGTGCTGATTGTATTGACTCGTTGTCGCAATGGCATAACATTAAAGAGCTGATTAAAATTTGCGAGCTTTGCGTGATGTTTAGAGCCGGCTGCAAAAGGCCGAGTTTTGAAAAATTGGCATCGATTTGGGATGAGCGAATTATCGAAAAATTAGAGCGAAATGTGATTGAAACACCGCTGATTGATATTAGCAGCAGCGAAATAAGAAGCCGTCTGGCCTCTCGCAAAGATGCCAGCGAAATGCTGCATCCGTCAGTTGCTGATTATATCCGAAAAAACAAATGCTATCTACACAACAGCGGATAGCTTTAGGGCAGCTGCAAAAACTATTTGCCGACAGCCGATTTTTCTGTTAGAATTTCAGGCATCGGGGCCATAGCTCAGATGGGAGAGCGCTTGCATGGCATGCAAGAGG
>JAGLSG010000080.1 GCA_023135865.1 Planctomycetota bacterium
CACTTTTCACACTTTTATACGGATTAACAGGATTTTCACGGATTTTTGAAAGGTATTTTACATCTTTTTTTTGGTTAGCCCTGTCACCCCTGTCCTTAGCGTAGCCGAATGGATGTGGGCAGGGGTTGTTTAATCGCTGATTACGCTGAATATGGTGAGCCTGTCGAGCCAGATTTCGCTGATTTTTTGTGTTATTTTTTCTGCGAAATCTGCGTCTAATTCTTCAATTCTAAATTCTACGTTTCTACGTTGTCAGGTCTTCGAGCACTTTATCGAGAGCGACATTGAGCCGTGAGTTGAGGTCGTATTCGCCTTTGGTAATCCGGTCTCGCACGTTGAGTACTTTTTCCTGCCGGATTTCCGGAAGGGTTGAGATTTTCTTCAGCACCTGTCCCATCGGCGTATTATTGATATTTTCAAGAATTTGCTCCATCACCATATCTTCACCTGGCGTCAAACTTCTGTCGGCTTGCTGCTCGAAGTCCTGCTCAAAATCGCTGGAGTTGTCATTGTAACGGTCGTTTTGCATATCAGCTTTATCCTACCCGCATTCTTGCTATAAGCCGGGCATCCTCGCCTCTGACTTAAGCCCTATAACACTATATGTTGTGTGCCTCCTAAATCCTTTAGTGAGGCCCGGTATTGCTTTACAGTGCTGTTATCGTCAGTAGCTGAGCCAAAACTTTAGAAAACTTTGGTTTTTATTCAACTGCTTATTGCGTATAAGGTTACGTTGATTTATGTCGAAAAATAGCTTATTAGCATTAAAAAAAGCTATTATTAATTTTATTACGTCCGGATAAAAATATTGGGTGTCAATGTCGATATGGGAAACATAGGCAATATACCATATATGGTAATTGTGGAAAATGGTATCTCGTGATGCGTATCTCGTATTTCGTATTGCGTGTTTAGTTCCCAACAGAGCCCCTCCTGTCAAGGAGGGGTATTTTATATGATGTGTATTGCGTAACCGGTTAGCCCTGCCATCACTATGGCAGGGTTTTATTTTCCTGTCATTGCGAGGCCTTTGGCCGCGGCAATCTCAATTCATCACTTTCCTTTGACGGCAAGCGCTGATTAGGTATTATTATTCGACTTTTGCTTTTTCGTTTAGTGCTTGTAATTCCTTCTCATTTTCTTCTATTTGCCAATATTCTCTGAGGGCAATTGTCTTTTTATTATTCAACAAATCTTTCAATATGTATCTGTGCTCGGAGCCAGTCAGTACTACTATGCGTTTACCTTTGTAGTCCGTCGCAATTTTGACAATATTATTTGCCATAATCTCATTTCGTTCACGCCACTCGCTGCGATAAAACTCGCCGTATTTAGCCGCTTGCTCAAAATCGGGATACCCGCCAATAATGCGAGGCAAGATTTCCTTGTTCAGGGAGTGTTTAACTCTGATGAGACAATCGTAGCTTTCACAGTTAATCTGCTTTGGCCCCCCGTGAATATCGATAGCGCCTTGGGCCCAGGAAGCATCGATTAGCAATTGTAGTATCTTCAAATCAACACAGTTTGAATCCTTTTCGTGTTGCTGCTGCGCCCATCTTTCGGCAAGTTCCTGTGCAGTTTTGCTTCTTTTCCAATAATCTGTTTTTCTGTAATGTTCGTTTCTGTTCGGTCGGTCATAAGGAAATTGTTTCGCATTAAGTTGGTGGGCGGCAGTATCTGAAGCCCAACCTTCCGGATGTTTGTCGTGGTCTTTGTGAAGAGGCCGACCATTTGGATCCCATTGGCTAATGGGCAACTCGTTTAGTATTGCCGCTGGTTTTAATGATAAAATAATATCTTTTAAAACTTCCGGCTTGTAGTCAAAGTTCTGCAGGTGTCTGCCGTGGATAGTACCGATGATTATTACCTGCGTCTTTTGCATTGAAGCAGTTCTGTTGGGCTTGTTAATGTCCTGAGACGCGGCAGCATTCAACCATGGAAAAGACCAAATAACCGTTAATACTAAGATAAATGGAGAATTTTTCATTTTTTATTCCTAACAATGCTCATACAGTCTGTATAAAACGAGAAAGACATGCTCCTTCTGCCACTATAAGAAGTTCCCGTTGCTTCTTCAATAATATGTAAAACTATTTATTTTTGTTGCGCAAATTCCCTTTGTTAATTGCTGGAGTTTTTCAACCTGTTTTTATTATCCTCCCAAATTCTATAATTGTCAAATTTTAATAAAAAACCCGACTTCGCAATGACTAAAAAACAACCCCGCCAAATCAAAATCCCTCCCTAAAAATCTGCGTTAATTAGCGGAATCAGCGTCAAAAAAATAACAAAGGATTAGACGCAGATTTCGCGGATTACGCTGAAATAAATAGTACCAAAAATCCGTGTTACTTGTCCTGAGCTTGTCGAAGGAATCCGTGAAATACTACTCTGCGAAGTATCGCTACGTAGCACGAGTCTGCGATTAAACAAATACCATCATCTTTTCATTAGTCATTGCGAGCGAAGCGAAGCAATCTCAAAGCTCAAAATCGAGATTGCCGCGGCCTGAAAGCAGGCCTCGCAATGACAAAAAGACGAACCGAAAAACTTTCCAAAACAATCGATTGAAAACGGCATACCCCCTTGAAAAACTGGTTCTTTTTTGACAAAAAACGGTAAATTCCTGCTCTTTTTTGACCAAAATTGACAAAAAATGACACTTTTTGACCACTTTTTGACCACTTTTTCGCAAAAATAGCAGTTTTGATTGACGCAAAACCGGCTTTTCAGTATCAAAAACAAAGAAACCCCCCTCAAAATCACTTTTTCAAGCCCGAAAAAACGCTATATTTTCGGATTTTGCACCTCCGAAAACGAAAATTTTTCTGACGGTTTTGATTGAAATTGACCCAAAGAAAACCCCGCCATAGTGATGGCTGGGCTAACCAATTACGCAATACGAAATACACATCACCCATTCGACTGCGCTCAGGGCAGGCGAGATACGAAATACGATTTCAATATTCGTATGGCTGTTTGCCATGCTTGGCTCGGCTGTCGTTTTGCATTCGGCGAAGCGTTTGAGTCAAATCATCAGCAAGCTGCTTATTGTCCATATTTTTAACATCTTCAGCTGTGATGGCTTTGCCGTACGAGATTGAGATTTTTTTGCCGATTGAAAATATCTTTTTGTGTCTCGGCCAGGCCTCAAAAGCGCCATCAATCGCAACCGGAACAACAGCTGCTTTGCCTCTTCTGCACAGCAGGCCAAAGCCCGGCTTGAATTGACTTATTTTGCCGTCAATACTGCGTGTCGCCTCTGGAAAAAGGCAAACCATTTGTTCCTGCTTCAACTTGCTGATTACCATTTTCATCGCAGCCAAATCACTCTGGCCTCTTTTGACCGGCATAGTATTCACTGACGAAATTAATCTGCCCAAAAATGGATTTGTAAAAAGCGTATCGCGAGCAAGAAAATGCGTTGGCCTTTGAATGGGTATTCCGCAAAGAATCGGGTCGAGATAACTTTGATGATTACTGACGAGAAGAACAGCTCCTGTTTTGGGCACATTTTCTCTGCCGTAAACGCTTATTCTGAAAAACAGATTGCAGAAAATGTTGCATAAGCCGCGAGCAAACCGAAACCATCTCATCTTTTTTGGTTTTGATTTTGGTTTATTTTTATTTTCCACGCAGTCGAAAAGTTTCTGCACAACCTGTTCAATACTCAGGCCGGTAGTATCTATTTTTTTGGCATTTCGAGCCGGCTTTAATGGGCCGGCTGCTCTGTTCTTATCGTTTCTATCTCTTTGCTCAATTGCTTTTTGTATTTGGTCGAGTTTTATTTCTTCGCTTTGGCCGCCAGCCCTGGCAATCAGCTCGGCGTATCTTCTTTTTGCGCGCTCAGCCGGCTTTGCGGTCAGGAAAAATTTCATATCTGCCTTTGGAAAAGCGACAGTTCCCTGGTCTCTTCCTTCTGTTACGATTTTTTCGCAATCGTTTGCTATTGCTCTTTGCATTTCTACGAGTTTCTCTCGCAACTCCGGCTTTGAAGCGATGTATTTTACATTTTCCGTAACTTCTTTCCTGCGGATTTCTTCAGCCGCATCAATGCCATTTATTGAAACAGTCATTTGGCCATTTGCTGCGACAAATTCAAACCTGGTTTTTTTCAAAACGTCGAGCAGCTCAGCTGTGCTGGCCATACTAACCTTTTGCTGCATTGCTGCCAGCGTTACAGCCCGATACATTGCACCCGTATCGAGAAAACCAGCCTGTAATTTTTCAGCGAGCAATTTTGCCACCGTACTTTTTCCGCTGGCCGCCGGCCCATCAATTGTAATAATCAGTTTTGTCATAATCTGTCTAACGAAATCAAGAATTGAGCATTAATAAAACCATCGCCGCTTTGCGGCGATTCCGTAATTCTCCATTCTACATTTTCAATTCTCAATTCTATTTTCTGAACCATATAAAAGAAATCAAAATTAGAAACGCACCTGACAAAAATAATGCAAGCCGATTTGGCGATTTACTGCATCTTTCAAGCCAGCGTGGAATTGCCGGTTTTACTGCATCGCAATTCGAATTTTTTGCCAATGTTTCTTTTGCAACCGCCAGCTGCTCAAACGTTGCCTTTGGATAAATTATATTTGCGTTCGTTTCAGCCGATTGCTCGCCGAGCGTAGCTTTGGCAATTCGCTCTGTGATATTTGGCTCGGTCTGCACCTGCTTCAAGAGTGCATCATAATCACTATTCAAAGATTGCAGCCGCAAAACCGATTCTTTGGCCGCCTCTAACCGACTCCTTCCGTAATAGAATCTCAGCAAATCGCCGCTCAGGATTGACACGCCCAAAGCAGCTGCGCCAATACCAAAAAAGACAACAAATATAAAAACTCTTGCTATGTTTTCTTTTTGCATAGTTGTTCGCTTGCCGCGCCATAGCTTTCTTGCCCTCCATAGTTTCAACGAAGGAGGGAGCGAAGACGGGTCGTTCGCTGCTCATTGCTCGATTTTTCTTTTACGAATAATGAGCAACGAGCAACAATTTGAACTATAAGCTACGAATTATTTTCTAAACATAGAGCCGGCATATTGTGCGGCTATTCCAAGTTCTTCATTAATTCTCAGCAGTTGATTATATTTGCAGATTCTGTCAGTTCTGCAGCCGGAGCCGGTTTTAATCTGGCCAACACCTGTAGCAACCGCCAAATCGGCAATTGTTGAATCTTCGGTTTCGCCGCTTCTATGGCTGATTACCGCTGTCCATCCGGCACGTTTCGCCATATTGATTGCTTCAAATGTTTCGGTGAGCGTTCCGATTTGATTTAGTTTTATCAAAATCGAATTGGCACAGCCAAGTTTAATACCCTTTGCCAAACGTGAAGTGTTGGTTACGAAAAGGTCATCACCAACAATCTGGATTTTATCACCGATTTTTTTATTCAGTTTTTTCCAGCCATCCCAATCGTCTTCGGCAAGGCCGTCTTCAATTGAAACTATCGGATATTTTTCGCACCATTTTGCCCAGTGATTGACAAGTGCATCCGAAGAGATTTTTTTCTTCGGTGCAGATTTAAAAAATTTATAATCTTTGGTTTTATTGTCAAACAGTTCTGTTGCTGCCGGGTCCAGTGCAATTGAAATATCTTTTCCTGGCTTGTAGCCGGCCTTTTTTATAGCTGCTGTAATTACTTCCAAGGCCTCTTCGTTACTCTGAAGCATAGGTGCAAATCCGCCTTCGTCTCCGACACTGGTTGCATAGCCCTTTTTGGTCAATACTTTTTTCAGTGCGTGAAAAGTTTCAACTCCCATTCGCAGAGCAGATGGAAAATCTTTTGCACCGATTGGCATAATCATAAATTCCTGGAAATCGACATTATTATCTGAGTGCTTTCCGCCGTTTATAATGTTCATCATTGGAACCGGCAGAATGTTTGCGTTGCATCCGCCGAGATAGCGATAAAGCGGCAGACCGGCTGATTGAGCGGCGGCTTTTGCAGCTGCAAGCGATACGCCGAGAATGGCATTTGCGCCGAGTTTGCTTTTGTTTGGCGTGCCGTCCAGTTCAATCATTAATTCGTCAAGTTCTTCCTGAGCCATAGCGTCTATTCCAATAACCTCAGGAGCGATTATTTCGTTCACATTTTTAACGGCTTTTAATACGCCCAGTCCGAAATAGCGTTTTGCTTTTGTGTCGCGAAGTTCAACTGCTTCGTAAGCGCCTGTGCTTGCTCCCGAAGGAACCGCAGCTCGGCCAAATGAGCCATCGTCCAGCAGCACATCAACTTCAACCGTTGGATTACCGCGTGAATCGAGTATTTCTCTTGCCATTACATCGATAATTGTCGTAAACATCTTTTTGCATCCTTTCTGAATCTGTGTAGTAATTAAACATTGGCAACTGCCTCGCGAGAGCTTAACTGGTTTGGGCTGCCAAGTCAAGCGTCTGCCTGCAAAGCCGCTGTTTGCATTGTTTTTGAAGTTTCAATCAAAAGTGGCATAAATGAATTAAGAATTGAGAATGCAGAATTGAGAATTATAGAATCCCTTCGGGATGGATTTCAATCAAAATCGTCATAAAAATTGTCAAATTTAGGGGTAATTTTTTGGAAAATATGGTGTTTTTTCGGGCTGAAAAAGTGATTTTCAGTGGTGTTTCTTTGTTTTTGATACTGAAAAGCCGGTTTTGCGTCAATCAAAACTGCGAAATTCGGCAAAAAGTGGCCAAAAAGTAGTCGTTTTTGAGCGTTTTTTGTCAATTTTGGTCAAAAAAGTGTCGGAATTTACCGTTTTTTGTCAAAAAAGAACCAGTTTTTTCGGTGGGTATGCCGTTTTCAATCGATTGTTTTGGAAAGTTTTTAGTGTACTAAATTTATCGCAGATTCCGCTGATTACACAGATTAAAAAGACATAAATTTAACCACGGACTCATGCTACGTAGCGATATTTCGCAGAGTAGTATTACACGGTAGCCCTATGATACTTATGAGCAATTATTCAACGTGAAAGTGTTATAATAAGAGTCCTTCATCAAATTGAATTATTTCACAATTCTTACATATATAAAAATTTGAAAGAGATTGGCTTTTTATTATTCTACGTGACTCGTTATTAGGCAAACTCTTTATGTTATAATGGCATTCGTCACCGCTTGTACCGGTGCTTTGCTCAAAGACAGAATTTTCCGGAAGAAGAGTTCTGTTAAATTTCCAGAAAATAACAGGAGCACCAACAACAGATTTATAGTATTTCTGTATATGTTTGCAAATGTTTTTGGTTGTTCTTTTTATGCAACTGCAGGAGATAACTGATATTCCACTCCTGTCGGAGGAATTTGTGAACGCCACACTCTCAAATCTTCTTCTGTGTTTGCTGTAGTGACGTGGGTGGATTGTTCGGATAAATTCCATATTTTGTTTCCGTATTCTCTAAGAAAATCCAATGCTTTTTTAATAGTTAAATTTTCATCACTTGAAATTTCAATATCATTTTCCTCTTCTACCAAAGAAATTTCGCCACTGGACTCAATCATAAATTCCAATGTCTTGTTACCAAAATAACAATTGATTTGTATCTCCCCATCAATACCTGGAAATGCTTCTGTTTTTAACCCAAGTAGAATAGCATGGTTATTCATCAATATAGCATTTTCAACTGTCTGTTCACTTGGGGCAACACCTTCCCCGTAGTGCCATCTTTGTGGTAAATCTAAAAAATCAAGAATTTTTTTATCTGTAGTCGGCAGAACAAAAAAAGTTTTATTGGTACCAATGCAACTCATTTATCTCCTCCTTCAGATAGAGCCTTTGTTATATCATCGGTTGTCATAATTGTGTTGCCGGTTTTTTCTTCCAATTGTGAAACCATTGCTCCAAGTTTTATTGCAAGTGTTTTAGCAACGGTGTAGGATAAATTCAAAATAAATGGTTTCTCAGAATGCTTAAGAGCTATTACGATATCACCTGCTCCAATCGTAAGAATGAAACCATTTGCATAAATTCTTTCTGTATCGGGTGAGCCTAATATCTCTTTCAGTTGTTCGTCAAATGATTTTTGAGCTGCGTCTACCATAATGTTCTCCTTATTCCTCTATTGAATATAGCGTACTTTTTTAAAAAGTAAAGCAAATAGGGTAATTGATAAAATTAAGCAATACAATTGTTTTCGGCAATTTAAGCTCCGATAATTACACTATTGAGGGATATTTCCACTAATTTTATGCCATCACCATATTAATATCAACAATAAATCTGGCCCATTTTAGTTCTAAATCTGTTCAGGGCGTTCAGAGCAGGCGTAATACGTATCACGCACCACGACTAAGCTCAATGTGGTTTTTGAAATTGGTATCGTCGATTTCAGAAAAATCACTTCTGAAATGTACGCCGCGACTCTCACAACGCCGGCGAGCTGAATCGGCCATCATCAAACAAACAGTCAGCATATTCTGGCACTCCCAGCCGGCTGGCAAATCGAAAATCTTGTCCATTACATAACGCTGCCAAAACCGAATGATTTCCTGCGATTCGGCAAGCGGCTGGTCCATGCGAGTAATACCAACGTTTCGCCACATCAAAGCACGCAGCGAATTCTTAACGTCATTAGTATCCAGCCGAGTGCGAGCCGAATGCGGAATTTTATATTGTATAGCTATTCTGGGAAGTGAACCCAAAGCTGCTTTTTTATTTTCAGCAGCCATCCGGCCGGCGGTTTGGCCAAAGACAAGCCCTTCGAGCAGTGAATTACTGCCCAATCGATTTGCGCCGTGAAGGCCGGTTGCCGCTATCTCGCCGCAGGCATATAAATTTTCGATATTCGTTTTCGCAAAGCTGTCAGTCTTTACGCCGCCTACCATATAATGGGCACTCGGACGAACAGGAATTAAATCGCGGCTTACATCAATATCAAAGCCCTCGCAAATTTCAAAAATCTGCGGGAATCGCTTTGCAAAATGCTCCTTATCAAAGCCGCGAACATCGAGGTGGACGTGGGTCGCCTTGGTTTTTAGCATCTGCATAAGAATAGCCCGGCTAACAATATCTCGCGGGGCAAGTTCGGCTGACGGATGATAATCAGACATAAATTCTCTGCCCTGATTGTCGAGCAGTTTCGCACCTTCGCCTCGAACGGTTTCACTAATCAAAGCACGCGAAGCGCCGGCTATATATAATGTGGTCGGATGAAACTGCATAAATTCCATATCCGCCAAAACAGCTCCGGCTCGCCAGGCCATCGCCAGGCCATCACCCGTTGCGATTTCGGGATTAGTGGTTTCGCGGTACAATTGGCCGGCTCCGCCAGTTGCGAGAATCGTATTTGCCGACTGAATTATCTCAAGTTTGCCGTTTTGTGTTTGGCCGATTAAGCCGAGACATTTATTTTCGTCGTTTGTGATTAAATCGATTGCGTAGAAATTTTCGATTATTTTTATATTCGGATTCTGCTGCACTTTTTTTATCAATGCCAAAGCAATAATTTTTCCGGTTTCGTCGCCGTGGGCGTGGGCGACTCTTGAGTGGCTGTGGCCGCCTTCGAGAGTGGTGGCGATATTGCCGTCAACGAGGTCAAATTCAGTTCCCCATTCGAGCAGCTGACGAATTAGTTCGGGGCCTTTGCGAACAACCATATCAACTATTTTTTCATCGCATATTCCGCAGCCGGTTTTAAGTGTATCAGCTATGTGTGATTCGTAATTGTCTGTTTTTTTAAGTACCGAAGCGATGCCGCCTTGTGCTTTGAATGTGTTACTGTCTTGGAGGCCGGCTTTGCAGATTATAGTAACACTGCATTTGTCGCTTGCCGCTTCGATAGCTGCTCGCAGTCCGGCTATTCCTGAGCCAACAATAAGGCAATCGGTGCTGACTGTTTCGATTGCATCTGAATCGATGTTTACGAGATAGCGTCTGAATTCCTGCTGGGTCATTATTTTTATGCCTTTATGTATTTCAAATTTTATTTGAAGACGGCATTCTACCACTTGGCCGTGTTTAATCCAGTTGAAAAACCTGTTCTGCCTGCCCTGAGCTTGTCGAAGGGAGCGAAGTCGAAGAAATGATTTGCAAAAAAACGCTTTTAGAGTGATTATTGTAGTTATGTGCAACGGGCATAAACAAAACCAGTTTGCTGAAATCCGCAGACAAATGGCTGATGAGTTGGCCGCTCGTGGAATAACCGATTCCGGCGTACTGAAAGCGATGGCTGAAATCGCTCGCGAACAGTTCGTTCTCGATTCCTATCGAACGCAGGCCTACGCCGATGGGCCACTGCCGATTGGGATGGGACAAACTATTTCTCAGCCGTATATTGTCGCCCTGATGACGCAGGAATTGCGGCTGAATCCAGGTTGCGAAGTCCTGGAAATCGGAACGGGAAGCGGCTACCAAACTGCGATTCTGGCTCGGCTGGCGAAAAAAGTCTATACGATAGAAAAACATAATCAATTGTCCGAATCGGCTCAGGCGGTTCTCGGAAGATTGGGTTTTGATAATATCAAATTTTGCATTGAAGATGGCAGCTGCGGATGGCCGGATTTGCCGATTTATTCAGCAGGCAGGGGAAAATTTTCGGAGCTGATAAAATTTGACAGGATAATAATTACAGCAGCTGTTCCGAAAATACCAGAGCCAATTGCTGACCAGCTCGCCGAAGGCGGCTTAATGGTGGCTCCGGTCGGCGGGCAGGAATTGCAAAAGCTCGTGGTCTGCGAAAAGCATAAACATAAAATAATCGAGAAAGAAATTTGCGATGTGCGATTCGTAAAACTTGTGGGAAAATACGGATTCGAAAAATAGCTATGTGTCGCGGGAATGACAGAGAGTATTCAGCAGAAATCATAGGTTGGATGTAATAACATCGATAAATGAAGCAAAAAATAAAATGGATTTCTGCCCGCACAGGAATGACAAGAGTCGGAAGCAAAACCATTGATAAATAATATGGCACAAAATAAACTTGATTTGAAAACGCCAGTTCAATTCTTAAAAGGTGTCGGGCCGGCCAGAGCGAAAATCTTTGAGCAATTGGCGGTGCATACAGTCGGCGATTTACTGGAATATTTTCCGCGCGACTGGCAGTTCGCACCGGATGCCGTAAAAATTGCGCAAATCGAAGCTGGAAAAATTTTCACCGTAATCGGCATGCTCGAATCGATGGATTTTCACAGCTATAGAAAACCGGCAATGCTCGAAGTGTCAATTGCCGACGATACAGCCGAGCTTAGAGTAGTCTGGTTTCACGGCGGTTTTTTACAAAAACAATTAAAGCCCGGCCAGATAATAACGGTCAGCGGAAAAGTGGATTTGTATAAACATCAGCTGCAAATGACAAATCCTAAATTTTCAATCATTGAAAAATCCGAGGCGAGCGATCCTTCGACTCCGCTCAGGGCAGGCGGGCAACGAGCGACAAATAACGAGCTAAGCGGCGGAATTTATCCGGCTTGCAAACAATTAAGCAGTGGGCAAATAAAAAGAATAATTGCTTCCATCCTCAATGAAGTTGATGGGCTTGTTGACGAATTTTACGATAAAAAATTTCTGCAAAAAAACGATTTGGTCAGTAGAAAAAATGCCTTCAAATGGATACACGCACCCGAAGATGAAG
>JAGLSG010000081.1 GCA_023135865.1 Planctomycetota bacterium
CATTTTTCAGCGGCTATTGCGATGCGGTGCGACGAAAAAATCGACAGCAGAATAAGAAAACGTTTTCCGTTTCTGCTTACCGAATGCCAGGATAATGTAATCGGCGAAATCGTTTCGGATATGCAAAAATCTCAGCCGATGAACCGGCTCCTGCAGGGCGATGTGGGGTCGGGAAAAACGGTCGTTGCTCTATACGCAGCTCTTTTGGCAGTTGCAGCGAAAACGCAGGTGGCAATTATGGCTCCAACTGAAATTCTGGCCGCTCAGCATTTTACGAGTATGGAAAGATATTTGAAAAACAGCAGCGTAAAAAGGGTTTTATTAACCGGCGGCTTAACCGGCAAAAAACGAAAAGAACTCCTGCAAAAAATAAAATCCGGCGAAATTGATATCGTTATTGGAACGGTGGCTCTTTTGCAAAAAGATATTAAATTTGCGAAACTGGGTTTGGTAATTATCGATGAGCAGCATAAATTCGGCGTGCATCAGCGAGCTGAGCTGCGGAAAAAAACTACGCCGCATTGCCTTGTTATGACCGCTACACCAATTCCAAGAACGCTCGCAATGACGGCCTTTGGTGATTTGGATATTTCCATTATAAAAAGTTGTCCGCCGGGCAGAGGAAAAATTATTACCCGCTGGGTGGATAAAGAGCATAGGCAAAAGGCATACGAATTTGTCGGGCAAAGATTGAAAGCCAAAAAGCAGGCGTATTTTGTCTATCCAAGAATCACTTGTGATTCGAGCGACGAGTCACGAACCACGAGTAACGAAATAAAAGCGGCAACCAGCGAATGGAAATATCTGTCGAAAAAAGTTTTTCCGGAATTTAACGTGGCTCTGCTGCATGGCAAAATGCCTTCGCAGGAAAAACAACAAATTATGGCTGATTTTCACAAAGGTAAAATCGATGTGCTGGTCTCCACAATCGTAATAGAAGTTGGCGTGGATGTTGCGAATGCGACGATAATGGTTATAGAGCATGCCGACCGGTTCGGCCTGGCACAATTGCATCAGTTGCGCGGTCGGATCGGGCGAGGCGAAGATAAATCGTATTGCTTTTTGTTTGCCGAGCCGAATAATGAAACAGCAGAAAATCGGCTGAACGTTATGACTCGCAGCAATGACGGCTTTGAAATTGCAGATTATGATTTGCGACTTCGCGGGCCGGGCGAACTTTTCAGTGCTCGCCAGCACGGCCTGCCGGATTTGAAAATCGCAAATATAATTGACGATTACGCCCTGCTGCTTATGAGCAGGAAAAACGCATTTAAGATGGTTGACTGCGACCCGATGCTGAAAGAGCCGGAAAATAAAAATATTCGCAGTGCGCTTCTGGAAAAATTCGGCGATTCATTGGGATTAGCCGGCATAGCATAGAAACTAAAAACCTAAAGCTAAAAGTGTAAAACCACAATGTAAAGTTTAAAACTGGCTTCTTTTAATTTTGAATTTTAAGTTTTAGTTTTGAGTTTTTAACTTTAAGCTTTACACTATTACTATGCGGATACATTACAAAAACAGATTGCTCGAAAGGGTTTTAATTGGCATTAACACAGCTGTTGCTGCGGGAGTGGTGGCATCATATGTTTGCCTGTTCGGCTTTCGCCAGCCGCTATTGCCGGCTGCTGTTTTATATGCAGTTCAAATCGCTCTGCTCGCTGTCTTTATTGCTGAAAAAATAGTCCGCTTTTTTAATTCAGTTTCAAAACGGGAATTCTGGGGCGCGAACTGGTTTGAAGTTCCGCTTTTAATAGCGCTTGCAGCAGCTGTCTTTGGGGCCGGTCGCTGGTTTGCAGTAAGCCAAGCCGATTCGGCAAATGTTCGGCATTTCGCAGTGGGTATTTATCTCGTCGGGCAGGTGGTAATAAAAGTTTGCAGAACAATTGTAAATCTTGCGGCTACTGGAAAAAATCCAACCAAGACTTTAATAGCAAGTTTTCTTGTCCTGATAATTTCTGGAGCCGGCATACTTATGCTGCCGAGGGCTTCGGCAAACGATGAAAGTATCGGTTTCGTTGACGCTCTTTTTACAGCTACAAGTGCGACGTGCGTTACGGGACTTATAGTAAAAGATACCGGCAGCGATTTCAGCTTGATGGGACAGATGGTAATTTTGTCGATGATTCAGCTGGGCGGATTGGGAATTGTTGTATTTGGTGCGATTTTTGCGCTGCTGCTCGGCCAGGCACTTTCACTGCAGGAATCAGTGGCAATGCAGGATTTATTAAGCGCACGAACGCTCGGCAGAATTGGAAATATGATTGCCTTTATTTTTGTCGGAACGCTTCTAATAGAAGCTGTTGGTGCAGTCAGTATGCTTGGAATGTGGAACAATGTGTCAGGCGGAACTGTCAGTATTGGGCAGCAATGGTTTTACAGCGTGTTTCATTCGGTTAGCGCTTTTTGTAATGCCGGATTTAGTTTATTCAAAGACAGCTTTACAAGCTACAGCGGAAACTGGATTTTATATGTTGTAATTTGTCCGCTGATAATTTTGGGCGGACTCGGATTTGGCGTGCTTTATGATTTAGCCAACATTGCAGCTGACCGGGTAAAAAGGTTTTTCAAAATTCGTTTCAAAAAACAAAGCCCTTTCACAATTGAAATGCCAAAAAGAATGGCTCTGCAAACCAAAATTGTTTTAAGTGTTAGTCTGCTACTAATAATAGGCGGAGCTTTGGCGTTGTTTTTGTTTGAAAATGCAGCTTCATTCAGTGCGGCTGATTGCGGCCTGCTCGATGCACTTTTCCAATCGATTACGGCAAGAACAGCTGGTTTTAATACGCTCGATGTTTCAGTAATGTCAGCTCCGGCAAGAGTTATTTTAATGCTGCTTATGTTCGTTGGCGGCTCGCCCGGCTCGACTGCCGGCGGAATTAAAACCGTAACACTCGCTGTGGTAATAATGTCTGCTGTTGCGGCTTTGAGAAAACGTCAGGAAGTTGAAATATTCAAACGCTCTGTTCGCATCGCAATAGTTGGAAGAGCTATTACTGTTACACTGCTGTTTGTTGTGGTTTTATTTAGTGCGGCATTACTGCTGACCATAACCGAAAGGGCGAACATATTTACTATGTCGGATATTTTCTTTGAAGCCGGCTCGGCTCTCGGCACGGTTGGCCTCACCGCCGGTATTACAGCTTCTTTGACAGCAGCTGGAAAATTTATTATCATAGCACTGATGCTGATTGGCCGGTTGGGGCCTTTGACGCTTTTGGCGGCATTGACTTTTAACCTTAGGCCGGCGAGATATAATTATCCCGAAGAGGCCATAATCGTTGGATAGAGAAAGTGTAAAAGTTAAAGTGCAAAGTGTAAAACTAAGGATGTCATCGCCGCAAAGCGGCGATTCCACAATTTTGACTTTTTATTTTTAAATTTTGACTTTTCAGGGGTTCATTATGAAACGTTTTGCTGTAATAGGATTGGGTCGATTCGGAAAAAAACTTGCTATCGCATTGGCTATGAGCGGAGCGGAAGTTATTGCGGTTGACAGGGAGCGAGCTGTGATAGATGGAATTCGCGACCAGGTAAGCCACGCCGTTCGACTCGACAGTACAGATGAAGAGGCACTCAAAGCGCAGGGCATTGACAAAGTTGATGTTGCCATTGTCGGCATCGGCGGTCAGGGCGGACTTGCATTCGAAGCTGCAATTCTAACGGTAGTGAATCTTCGCCAGATAGGCGTAAAACAAATTTTTACGCGAGCACAGGACCTGATTGCAGGCGAAGTTTTTTCAAAAGTTGGAGCTACGGAAGTTATTTATCCTGAAATTGAATCGGCTCAGAGATGGGCTTATAAATTAATCGCTCCGCAAATCGGCGAAAAAATTGATTTTGCTCCTGGCTACAGTTTGGCTCGAATAAAATCACCGGCCAGCTTTGACGGCAAAACCGTTATGGATTTGCAGCTGCGTCAGAAATATAATGTCAATCTCGTTGCCATCAAACGCAGCGAAAACAGCAAAGCAAAAAAACAGGAAAAAGGCGGGATTATAAATGTTCCTATGCCGAGCACAATTATTTACGCTGAGGATATTTTAATGGTAGCCGGCTCAGATGCCGACCTTGCCAAGCTCCCGCAGGAATAAAAAGGATAGAGATTGCCACGGCGGCCAAGCCGCCTCGCAATGACAAGGTGAGAATTCAAATTTTTCTTTTTTTAACACTACTTACACTTCGATATTTCCGTAGGGCACTTAAAAGATTTTGTATATCTTCCGGCAAAGGAGCTTCAAATTTCACCATTTTTTCAGTAGTCGGATGTTTGAATTCCAGCGTGTGTGCGTGCAGAGCAACTCGATTGAGTATCGGCTCGGCAATAACCTGCTCACTGTCCTGCAGCTGCCAGAGGTAAACAAATTTTCCGCCGTACATATCATCAGCTACAATAGGATGCTTTATGTGCGAAAGATGAACCCGCAATTGATGAGTTCTGCCGGTCTTCGGTGTTAATTCCAGAAATGAAAATCCGCGAAATTCTTCGAGCACTTTATAAAATGTCGCTGATTCTTTTCCGGTTTCAGGGCGAACAGCATATTTTTCTCTCATTTTCGGATGAACGCCAAGTGGAGCATCTATGCAGTCAGCGTCCAAATCAAGTTTGCCGTGAACGATGGCAAGATAAGTTTTTTTTGTCTCACGATTTTCAAACTGCTTTGCGATTTTCCATTGGGCAATATCATTTTTTGTTACAACCATTACCCCTGTCGTATTTTTGTCGAGCCGATGAACGATGCCAGGCCGAAATTCCCCCAGACCGGTTGAAAGCTCGTCCGAATAAAAAACGAGAGCATTTACAAGCGTTCCGTGCCGATTGCCTCTCGCGGGATGAACAATTATATCGGCTTGCTTATTGATAATGATTATATCTTTGTCTTCATAAATCACGTTCAAAGGAATATCTTCAGCTTCGATTTTCTCGCTGGGCAGTTCTGGTAAAATCATATCGATTTTATCGCCGGGATTTAGTTTGAAGCTGGATTTGACGATTTTGCCATTGACCTTAACTGAGCCGGCGGCAATTTGCTTTTGGAGCATAACGCGGCTGAAATCAGTGAATCTGCCGTGCAGATACTTGTCGAGCCGTCGCTCCTTGATTGAAGTTCCGACCTTGATATCCAAATGTTCGTATTCGTTTTCCGGCATACGGCTAATTGAATTACTGCTCGATTTGGTGAGCGGGCGTTTCGGTCAATTCAGGAATTTTGGTTTCAAGGTCAACGGGCATTGGCACCTTGCTCATATCCGGCTTAATGCCGAATTGCAGCATATCTGGCATTGGTCTAAGTGCTTTTTTGAATCGCACCTTTTGCTTGTAATCATCCAATGTTTCAATTCGCTGCTTTGCCTGTGCAGCAGCTATGGTTGATTGAAATTTATCGTTTTTGGCAATGCCATCATAAATTTCTTTTGCAGAGTCAAAATTGCCAAGCTCTTCTTCGCATAAACCAAGACCAAATTTCGCTGCCGCTGCCAATGATGAATTATCAGCTGTTCTGTCAAGTGCCTTTGTGTAAATTGCTTTTGTTTTCTCTATCTGGGTTTTGATTTCCTGCCGGCTGCCGGCTTCAAGGCGGTAGTGCAATTCCATCCGCAGGGCTTCGGCTTGTTTGATAAGGGCAAGAGCAACCATATTATTATTTTTCTCTTTTTGAGCAAAACTCTCAAGATTGTCAGCAATCTGGATGAAAATATATGATGTGTCTATGCCCTGCGACTGGCTACGCATAGTTTGCATTTTTGCGCCCGGCAGTTGAATAAGAGCGTTGGTAAAACTCGTTTTGTTTTCGACAGCTACAACATCTTTCTCATATTTTTTGTAGAAATACAGGCCGGCAACCACGACAATAAGCACAGTAACGTAGATAATCGTTTTGAGATTTTCTTTTGTCCATTGCGGCAGATTACCAAGCCATTCGGCTAATTCATTCGTTTTTAATTCGTGGCGATGTTCGGCCTTCATTTTTTTATCTCCAACATTATTAGTTTTACAAAAAAATAGTATAGCTCAACTCGGCAGCCGAGCCAAGCTGCAGTCATCATAGCAAATTTTCTTTTACCTTGCAATAGTCCTGTTGGGCAGCTAAAATTCTGACGAGATTCGTACCAAATGGAAAGGTTTTTGCATGTTGAGAAACTCCGGGAAGCTGACAATTGTATTTTTGCTTAATATAGTGATTTCAGTCGGCTCATTTTGCTCCGCAGCCGCTCAGCTTGACAGAGAAAAATATATCGGCACTGACGAGATTGTCCCTGGAATGGAGGCGTATTGCCTTACCTGCTACAAAGGCACCCAAATCGAAAAATTTCCCCTCGAAGTTCTAAGCGTAGTGCGTGATGTGTCGCTTGGCCGAGATGCGATTTTGGTGCAGGGAACAGGTGAGCGTTTTATTCACACCGGCCCGGTGGCTGGATGCAGTGGTTCGCCGGTTTATATTGACGGCCGCCTCGCTGGCGCTTTGGCCTTCGGCTGGAATTTCAGCAAAGACCCGCTTTACGGCGTAACGCCAATTGCTGATATGCTGCAAGTTGGCGAGCGAGCCGAAAATCAAAAAAATAAAATACAAAATTATAAAACCGGCTATGCTTTTGATTATTCTGTGCCGATTGATTTTAACGATATTTATTCATCAATCGTTCGGTTTGGCAGCGGCAGCAGGAAAGCAATTTCTCTTTCCTCATTGCCCTGTCCGCTGGTAACTTCCGGCTTTCCAGCTGGCGCAAGCCAAAGTATAAATAGTCTAACTGAATCGTTTGGATTTATACCGGTCAGCGGTATTAGTGGCGGAAGTTCGTCGCTCGTCGCTCGTCGCTCGTCGCTCAAACCACGGGGCACGGGACACGGGTCACGGAGCACAGAATTAGTTCCCGGTGCCTGCCTCGCTGTTCCACTGGTAACCGGCGACATAACTGTAGATGCAATCGGCACTGTTACGGAAGTTGTTGGCGATAAAGTTTACGGCTTTGGCCACAGCTTTCTCGGCTACGGAGCGATAGATTTACCAATGGCCACCGGTCAGGTTCATACAGTCGTTTCAAGTTTAGCGAGGTCTTTCAAACTTGCAAGTGCCATTGAAACAGTTGGCGCTTTGCAGTCGGATGAATCGACAGCTGTCTATGGAAAAATCGGCGCAAAAGCCAAAATGATTCCGCTCACCATAGAAATTGACAGATTTAATGATACAAAAAAACGTGTCTATAATTGTCAGCTTGCCAATAATCAACTGTTTACGCCGTTAATACTAAGTTATGTTATTGATGGTTTGTCGGCTACGGTTGGCACACTTCCGCCAGAACATACAATCGAATACAAAATGACTATCAACGTTGAAGGTGCCAAATCGATTGTTGCTGAAAATATTTCAACAAGCGTTGATGTCTGGGAATTGATAGAGGAAAGTGCCGGCTCGGTTGCGATGCTAATGAATAATCCGTACAGTAAGGCCGACATAAAATCGCTCGCAATCAGTATTCGCCAGCTGCCGGAAAATAGTGCAGCTCGTATATGGTCGGTTGATTTGTCCGATTCAAAAGTCAAGGCCGGCCAGAACATAGATGTTTCCATAATTGTCGAATCTTTCTTAAAGAAAAAGAGAGAGTATAAAATCGGTTTCAAAATACCGGAGGATTTGCCGGCTGGAACTTACGATTTGATTTTGTGCGGCGGCTATAGCTGGCGGGAATTTTTGCTCAATACAGCTCCTTACAAATTTACGCCGGAAAATTTCACGAGTTTAATCGATGTAATTAATTCCATTCTCGCTGTAAGGCGTGATAGTTTGTACTGCGTTCTGATTTTGCCGCCGGATGGAGTTGCCATAGAAAGAGCTGAACTGCCGGATTTGCCGTCAACTAAAACGCTTATCTTTCAAAACGCCAGGCGTACTCTTAATTTTGAGCCGTATCCGCACTGGCAGCAAAAGAGTTTGGATATTGACGCAGTTATAATCGATGAAAAAATTATGCAAATAGAAGTTTGTGATTAGTTATATTTTTAATGTTGCTCATTAAATGAACGCTGGAGTTATTATGAAAATCAAATCAGTCCTTTTCGTTTTTGTGTTTTTTATATTTTTGACAGGTCAGCTTTTTGCAGTCAACAGCAAAATTGTACGCCACGACAGCAAAGCCGATTTATCGAAAGGCGAAACTGAAAATGTCATTATCGGTTCACGCGGAACAATAGAAATAGCGAGAGCAGCCGAAATTCTAAGCGAAGATTTTGAAAACGCATGGTCAATAAACAGTATTGTCTCCAGCGGAAGCGATATTTATATTGGCACAAGTCCAAATGGCGGTTTATACAGATATTCACTCGGCGAATTGACAAAAATTTATCCTGTTGTCCTTAAAGCCGAAACCGAAGCCGGCGAGCCGAACGAACCAAACGATTCCAACGCCGTTGAAATGGAGCAGCATTTAACCAATGAACATATCTTTGCAATGTCAACCGACATATCAGGCCGACTTCTCGTCGGCATAAGCGGTGCTCAATGTGCTTTGTATCGCTTAAAAGCCGGCGAAATGGAAATGGTTTTCGAGCCGAACGATGCCAACCAAACAAAATATATTTTCGCAGTAACTACCGATGCGAAAGGCAATATTTATCTCGCCACCGGGCCAAAAGGCAAAGTTTACAAACTTGACCCAGCTGCAAAAAATTCCGAACTGATTTATGACAGCACTGACAAAAATATACTTTCATTGGCAATCGGCGAAGACGGCTTTGTTTATGCCGGCAGCGACGAGAGAGGTCTGGTCTATAAAATAAATCCCGATAAAAAACCTACCCTCGAGCGAAGCGAAGGGACAGCTACAGTTTTATACGACAGCGATCAGTCGGAAATTACGGCCTTGGCGTTTGGCTGCAATGGCCAGCTGTATGCAGCAGCGACATCAGCCAATTTATCTCAGCCGCAAGCCCAAATGCCGTCCGGCGTACCTCCGTTAGGTCGGCCGGAACCGCAACAAAAACAAAATGGGCAGGCATCGTCTAAAAATGATGGCGGATTGAAACTGGAAATTGCAAACACAAGCGAAGAAAAAAATAATGACGATGAGCAGCTGGACAATGATGCAGCAGCTATTAAAAAAATCGGGCCGGCCAGGGCCAGCTACATATACCAAATAACACCTGATGGTTACGTAACGGATGTATTCGGTGAATCAGCGGTTTTATTCTGTCTCGCCGAACAAGACGGAAAACTGCTTGTGGGTACAGGCAATAACGCAGAACTTTTCGCAATCGAGCCGGACGACCAGCAAGAAGCAGTTGTTTATCGCGACAAAAAGGCATCACAAATTACAGCTGTATCTGTCGCCAACGGCGATGTGTATATTGGAACTGCAAATCCTGCAAAGTTGATAAAGCTAAGTAGTAATTTTGCGAGCGAGGGAACTTATCTATCCACTCTTGTCGATGCCGGCCAGCCGGCCAGGTGGGGCAAACTGCAAATCGAAGCTGATATTCCAGACGGCTGCAAAGTGATGGCTGCTTCTCGAAGTGGAAATGTAAAAGACATTAACGATGCAACTTTTTCTAATTGGAGCGTGGCCAAAGAATTGACCGAGCCGGTCGAATTGGATTGCCCCGTTGGAAGATTCTGCCAATACAAACTTATCCTTAAAAGCAATGACAGCGACAAAACACCAACAGTAACAGCTGTTGCTATCGCAAATGTTGTGCCGAACCTTGCACCTGAAGTTGTATCAGTAAACACAGCTCGAACAAAACAAAAAAATCAGAGAGGTGTTTTCAAAATCAGCTATAAAGCAAAAGATGATAACGGCGATAAATTGATTTATAAAATCGATTTTAGAAAAGTCGGCAGAAAAAACTGGCTCGAAATCGAAGATGAAATTGAAAAAAATAACTTTCAGTGGGACAGCAAAACAGTTGAAGACGGCAAATACGAAATACGAATTACTGCAAACGACAAAATGGACAACAGCACCCAAACAGCGCTTACTGCGAGCCGGATAAGCGAACAGGTTGTAGTTGATAATACAGCTCCTGTTATTGAAGAATTTTCAATTGATAAAGTCGAAGATGTTATGCTGAAACTGAATGTTTCTGATGAACTAAGCGCAATTGGACAATTACAATATACCGTTGACAGTAATTCAAAATGGATGTCTGATTTGCCGGATGACCTGGTTTATGATACGAAAAATGAAAATTTCACAATCGTTATTAAAGATTTAGAAGCAGGCGAACATATAATCTCTGTCAAAATAGCTGATGATGTTGGCAATACAATGTATAAAAGTTTTGATGTCGATGTGGCCAAAATTGGGCAGTGAAAAATATAAAATTTTAAGTTTTCAATTATGGTTTTTAATTTTTAGTTTTTGGCTTTCAGTTTTTTATGCGATATATTGAATTTGAAAAAATAGCGGAAACTGTCGAATCGCTTTGCATATCAGCCGGATATGAATTGCCGGATGATGTTTTATCTGCCATTAAAAATGCAGCTAAAAAAGAAACAAATCCGGCGGCAGTTAAAATCTTAGAGCAGCTCATCGAAAATGCCCGCATAGCAGCTGATGAAAAAATTCCGCTTTGCCAGGACACAGGCCTTGCAGTAGTTTTCGTTGAGCAGGGAGCCGAAGTAGCGATAAAAAACAGTGATGGAAAAACATTATTCAATGCTATTAACGCCGGCGTTGAAGCCGGCTACGAAAAAGGATATTTACGAAAGAGCGTTGTAGCTGAACCATTAAACCAACGCATAAATACCAACTCAAATACTCCGGCTATAATTCACTATTCACTCGCTAGCGGCGACAAATTAAAACTGACCGTTATGACAAAAGGCGGCGGCTGCGAAAATAAAAGTCAATTCAAAATGTTCAAACCAACCGCACAAAAAGAAGAAATAATAAGCTGGGTTGTCGATGTTGTAAAAGCAGCTGGAGCTGAGGCGTGTCCGCCGTTTATTGTGGGAGTCGGCATTGGCGGAAATTTCGAGGCCAGTTGCCTGCTGAGTAAAAAAGCACTTTGCAGAAAACTCGGCCAGCGAAACAGCGATGAATTTTACGCACAGCTTGAATCGGATTTACTTCTCGCTGTAAATAAAACCGGTCTTGGCCCGCAGGGACTTGGCGGTAATACAACAGCTCTTGACTGCTTAATTGAATTTGCCCCCTGCCATATCGCATCGCTTCCTGTTGCGGTCAATATCGAATGCCATTCACATCGGCATAAATCAGCAATTATCTGATAATAAAAAATGCTGACCCGGTAACCTGAGCCAGCATTTTAAAAATCCGTAAAGAACTATCTTAACAAAACTGCCAATTAGAGAGCATTGCCCTCAGCTTCTCCCCTTGGCCAGGCCATTTTACAGGCAGCAGGAACTTTTGGGTGACCCACCATATCAATGACTTCAGCCGCCTCTGCAGCTGACACTGAACCAACATGGCCATCCACAAATACAATATTGGCAGAACCTCTCAACTGCTCTACATCTCCGCTTGGACAGAAGTGATATGTCGCGAAGGCATCACTGCCTGTAGCGGCTGGCTTGATTAGCAAAGCAGTGTCATTTAACACAGTGTCACTCTGTCCCGTAATGGTCCACATATTTTCTTCAGAAAAGTAAAAAATATTTGCCGGACGCAGTACCTGGTTTTCCTTGAGTGCCGTTGTCTTGTTACCCCATTGGAGATTAGTGACGCTAGTTCCCCTCTCTTCCGAGTCATAATCCCAGCCGTCATAACCGAGAAACATATTCTGGGAGTAGCTGTATTGTGGATTATCCCCATCCGTGCAGCCAGTCGCCTGTACACCTCTTGCTTTGGCATATCCCTTGAATGTCGGGCAAAGATGAAGCTTTACATTTTTGAAATATGGCCACATAAATCCCATTTCGTTTACCTTCTGCAAATCCAGCCAGTTGGCCTCATTGCACCACTGACAGGAACCAATCAAAATCGCATTCAAATCAAGGTTTCCATTGCTGTCTCTCTTTGCCTGGAGGAAGAAGTGTGGACTTGCAAAAAAGCCATCATTATCGTCGATATACATTCTGCCGGCTATTCCGTATTGTTTCAGATTGCTTTTGCAGACCATATTTTTCGCGTGTTCTTTGGCTCTGTTTAGGGCCGGAACCATTATAGCCATCAGCAAAGCAATAATGCCGATAACTATTAAAAGCTCAACCAATGTAAATCCCCTATGCTTTCTCATAAAAATACACCCTTTCTTTCTTCAAATTTTTTATTCTATTATCCCCTAAACCCTCATTTTACCAAAAAACTCACCAAATTACAATCTATAAATGGTTTATACTCCCTCATTTTGCCTTTCCTTTGAGCATTTCGGACTGCAACTCTATCAATTTTTCCGCAGTAACCGTTTGCGAACGAAAATCGCCAAGTATTACGCCGTATCTACCGTCTGGCAATTCCCAGTGCATCAGCACAGCATTGCTGTCGGTCGTATCTACATCATCGGCGTAATACGTAACTTTCTTTCCCTTTTGAACGAGATGTTCGTAAAACTCCGGCATTCCTGCCAATTCATTACTTTTATTTGCGCCAACCACTGAAAGGCAATAATTGACAAGCAATTTGCTGTCCTGGTAAATGTTGCCTGTCGAATTTTTTCCGTTGATAAATTTTGCAGTCAGCAGCATTGTGATAATTATCGCAGCAGCAGCAGCAAGCTTGCTTACTCTAAGATCTATCATAATATTGATAGTATCCCAGCTGTGTCTGCAAGCCCTAAGCGGTTTTGGGATACTGTTTTTTATATTTTCAGCAAGCGCAGAACCAACCGGCTCATCTGTTTTGTGAGCCAATTGCCTCAGCAGATTCTCTACACGCTCTTTTTTCATTTCATTTGTTCTCTTAATTTTTCAAGTGCCCTATTCAAACGGCTCTTAAAAGTACCTTCTCTTATTTGCGCCACTCTCGCTGCCTCGGAAATGCTCAACTGCTGCATATAGTGCAACACAATCACCTGCCTTAGCTTCATCGGCAAATCCACAACAGCTTTTTGCAACAAGTCAATTTCCTCAACTTCTTCTGCTTTGTTACCATTTGGCTCGCCGATTTGCTGCACATTTTCAATAGTTTCCGCTGCTTTTCCTTTGTGCTTTCGCCTTGCCGTCCTTGAAGCATTGACCGCAATGCGATACAGCCAGGTACTAATCGCCATATCGTTTCTTACCTGGCCAATGTGCCTCCAGGCCAGCGTAAAAACTTCCTGCGTTAAATCTTCACTTTCATACCGGTTATGGCCAAGCCGCCTTATAAACAGATATATCTGCTTATAGTAAGCATCAACCAACTCGACAGCGGCCTGATGCTCCGAAGCTCTTAAACGCCTGACAAACGCATTACGATTATCTTCCAACTGCTGATTCCTTCCAGCGCAGCTCCTGCTCCGATTATACAGATGCACAAAAGCGGCAAACTGTTCCGTAAAATTTGTATTTTTTGTGGTTTTTTTATGTTTTTTTGCTGTTCAATGCCAAAAAGCTCTCGTTTTCAGGATTCTTTATCCCTTTTTCTCGTTGAGAGCAATATCAGATTTCTCAGACCTTCAATATCCCTGGCGGCCAGCCATCTTTGCTTAAACGCTTTTTCCTGACTGATTTGAGCAATGGCCATCAATGCCCTGAGGTGATAGTTGCGCTCGTCCTTACTTCCTGCCAGAACAAACATTATATTCACTGCGTCCGGAGAATGTGGAAAATTAATTCCATCTACAGCTCTTACCAGCAGGACATCGAATTTATGCTCGCCCTCCACAACAATGTGCGGGATGGCAAAACCCGGCTCGACTACGGTTCCGCCTTCTGCCTCACGATAAAGAAATTTTTCAAAAAGTACATATTCATCTATTTGTAATTTGTCAGCAAACATCGCTGCAATTTTGCGGAAGATTTTTTCAGCCGGCTGATTGCCATGCACATCGAGGATTTGGCAGTTTTTTATAAGCTGGTCAAATCTGTCCTCATTTATATTATCACGCTCTATAAGAATATCCCGCAGTTCGTTTTCGAGTGTTACGGTCTTCAGTTCCCTTGCGGTAACTCTTTCTACGATGTGCATAACAGCTGATGCCCTTCCGACCCTCCTTGAAACATATATCAAAAACCAGATTCCGCTGCATATTACAAAACCAGCTGTAATCATAAGCGGAGCTTTCCCCATATCCACAATAAGAGCTGCATAAGCGATAATAGCGAAAATATGAATATATGGATACAAAGGCGATTTGAATTTCGGCCGATAGCTTTGTATTTTGCTTTCCCGCATTATGATTACGCTGATATTGACCATAATAAAAAGTATTATCATTAGCGTTGACGCAGTTTTTACCAGCGATTCAATATCGAGCAGAATGATAGCTGTAATCATAAATCCACATGTAATTATTATGCTGACGTGCGGTGTTTTGAACTTTTTGTTTACATTGGCCAGAGCTGACGGCAGCAGTTTGTCTCTGCTCATAGCGAGCGGCGAGCGTGATGCAGCGAGTATTCCGCCATTGCCCGTTGTTATAAATGCTGCCATAGCCGCCAGGCCAAGTGCGACAAATCCGAGCGTTCCCATAAATTTTTCAGCTGCAAGTGATATGGGGATATTGCTTTTGGCCAGCTCACTTCCATCAACAACACCAACAGTAATAGTTACTACGCCGAGATAAAAGATTGTTACGATAAACCACGCAAGAATCATTCCGAGCGGCAAATTCCTGCCGGGATTTTTGACTTCTTCAGCTATGCTTGCAACTTTTGTCAATCCGCCAAAGCTGACAAAGACCAGGCCGGCTGTAGCAAAAACCGTTGCCCAGCCCTGCTCTAAAAAACCCTCGTATCTAACCGGCTTAATTACGCTGATTCCGAAAACCATAAATATACTAAGTATTCCGAGCAGCAGCACTACGAGAAAAACCTGAAATTTTGCTGTGTGTTTAACGCTTACGATATTAATTATTGTAAATCCAAGACAGCAAAGTGCAGCTATTATTTTTATGTTCCATGGGCCAAGCTGTGTGTTTGGAAAAATCCTTTGCAGCACAACTTCAATGATAATTGCTACACCGATTACAGCAAACGCACTTTTTAATGCCAGTGAAAACCAGTTTGCAAATCCGCCAAACAAACCCCAGACAGGACCAAGACTTCTTTCAATATAAAAATACGTTCCGCCGGCTCGCGGCATAGCCGTCGCCAGTTCTGCCTGACTGAGTACGCTCGGCACTATTAACAACGATGCAAAAAGATATGATATTATGACTGACGGCCCTGTTTTTGCAAATGCAATAGCCGGCAAAATGAACAAACCAGAGCTTATCATTGCTCCAGCTGCCACAGCAAATATATCCATTAAGCCAAGTTTTCTTTCTAATTGCTGCATTAAATCTCCAGCTTAAGCTGTATTTTATCGTTTTTTTTTGTACAAATATAAATGTAAGTATATGTTTTTACAGCTTTCTATCAAGAGTTTTATAGGCGGTGGCTTTTGCGGTCGCCACTTTTTTTATAGGTGAAAATAAACAATTGAGTCCTCTGAAAAACTTGTTTTCTAAAAGTTTGAGATTGCCACGGCCAAAAAGCGGCCTCGCAATGACATTAAAATCGCTCATCCTGTCATTACGAGGAGCGAAGCGACGAAGTAATCTAAGGTTTTTCTTAAATAAAACACGCTGAATTAAAAAGTGATTTTGAAATCTTCGTAGCGTGGATTTACAACTGCTTCTTCGATTTTGATTTCTCTGATATTTTTGCTATAGCTTTTTTTAATATCTGCTACGCAATTTTTTATATCTTTTTCGAAGCCCTGAGCAAACATTTCGACAGTGCCATCCGACAGATTGCGAACCATACCTGTCAATCGATGCCTGTTAGCAGCATCAAAAGCTGTAAAGCGAAAGCCGATGCCCTGTACTCGTCCGACAAAAATTATATGTCTTGCTATTTGTTCCATTTTTTAGTGATTGACAATCAACCATCAACTATAATAAGTAGTACATAACAAATAGCAAATAGTAAATGATAAAGTTGGTTATGGAAGATAAGACGAAAAGACAAATTGAACGTGATGAGCAGATTTATCAGCTTTCCACTCTTGTAGCTGGCAGATTTTCGCTTCCGGCGGTTCTCGACAAACTCGCTGAAGCTGCTGTTAGAATCACCGCAGTTAAGGCCTGCTCGATTCGGCTGCTCGATGAAGAAGTCGGCGAGCTGCAAATGCGAAGCACATATGGGCTTAGCGAAACATATCGCAATAAAGGGCCTGTCTCCAAAAATGACCCTGTAATCAAAGCCGCTTTCGCCGGCGAAGCGGTAGTTCTCGATGATATGCGCGTGGATGGCCGTGTAAAATATAAACGAGCTACTATTGCCGAAGGGTTAGTCAGTCAGTTGACCGTTGCCATGCAGTTTCGCTGCAAAGCCATCGGCGTAATTCGATTATACAGCCCAAAATCAAAACGCTTTAACGAGGAAGATATAAAACTTGCCCGAGCCGTTGCTTCGCAGTGCGCCATCGCAATAACAAATGCCCGGCTTTATTCCGAAGCGATTGAGGGTGCGCAAATAGCCGAACAAATGCGGCTTGCGGGAATTATTCAGCGAAGAATGATTCCAAAACAAGCTCCAAAAATTGCAGGACTGGATATATCAGCTGCATATATCCCCTGCTTTAATGTCGGCGGTGATTTCTATGATTTTATACCGATAGATAAAAACCGAATTGCTATTGCCATTGCCGATGTGATTGGCAAAGGCATTCCAGCTGCCATTATGATGAGTATGTTCAGAGCTGCTGTTCGTGCATACACCGATACTGATTGCAGAGACGGCATAATCAGCCGCATTATCGACAAACTAAATAAAATGGCATGTAGGGAATGCAGAGACGGCGAATTTGTTACGTTATTTTATGCGGTAATCGATGCCGAAAAAAAATCAATCACCTATTGCAATTGCGGCCACGAGCCAACTGTTCTAATAAGAAACGGACGAGTTAAAGATTTACAAAAAGGCGGACTTGTTCTTGGCGTTTTATCGAAAGCCGAATACCAAATTGAAACTCTGCAATTAAAACAGGATGATTGCCTGTTGTTTTATACGGATGGCTTGATTGATACCGCAAATTTTGACGGTGATTTATGGGGCAGGGAAAGAATGCTCGCAGCGGCGAAAAAATTTGCTGCCAGCTCAGCTGAGCAGGCTATCAAAAATATTTTAAGATACAGAACTCGTTTCGTAGGCCTTTCCCGCCAGATGGATGACACCAGCGCTGTAATAGTTAAAATAAACAGCTAAAGAGAAATTGAGTTCCTGCCCCGCTAAACGTTTCTTTTATTCACACATACGTTGTTTTTTGTAAACACACCCCAAATCCTTTTGCTACTTAACAACTTAGGCCGATAATATGTATAAAATGGGTCGTTTTTCCGTGAACAATGTTTACGAAAAACAACACGCTGTTAGAATATGACATTCTGTGGTTTTTCAAGTTATTTTTGTCCGATAAAATATAACCGCTTATTTGGGCAATTGTTAAACCGTCTTACCTGTTTTTTTTATAATTAATTTCTAACTATTGGCATACTCCTTGCTCCTTTGTTGAACTCGTCATCGGTTCGCCGTTGGCGACGATTGGGCGGAACGTCCTAAACGCATATACGGAGGAGGAACTGATCCGCCCGATTCAGAATATATTCAGAATCGGTTTTTTTCTAACTGATTTTGTTTAAGATAATGCGGAGTCGTGCCGGAGGAGGGACGACTCCGTTTTGCTTTTCATTTCTCAAATCTCAGCTGATTCTGTATAATCAAGTTTACTATGGAACGTTCGATTTGCCGAATTATCGATGCAAACTTTAATCGCGCCCGCGAAGCGGCTCGTGTGGTAGAGGAGTTTTGCAGATTCAGTTTGAATGCAAATTCGCTTACCGCTCGTACAAAGCAGCTTCGCCACGAGTTGTCTTCTGTAATTGCAAAATTGGATTCGGTTAGATTTATAACAAGCCGTGATACGCTCGGCGATGTTGGCGTTGGAAAAACAGTCGAAAATCAACTCAACCGTTGCCGGCTGAAAGATTGTTTTACAGCCGGCTGCAAACGATTAACCGAAGCGCTGCGTGTTCTAACCGAAACAATTCAGACAATAGATTCTGCGGCAGCTCAAAAAATCGAAAATTTACGATACACCGCTTACACACTTGAAAAAGATATTGTTCTTTTCAGCAATACTGCTGAAAAATTCAATCCAGTCAAACTTTATGTAGTAATAACTTCCTGTTTGCCGGCTGATATTCTTTTTTTAACCGCTCGCTGCGCCGCCGGCGGTGCTGACTGTATTCAGCTGCGTTGCAAAGAAGATATTGATGATGATGAGCTTTTTGCTCTCTCAGCTGAATTTGTAAAAATTTGCGGCGATTCAAATGTCCTGAGTATAATAAATGACCGAGCGGATATTGCTATTGCCGCCGGTGCTGACGGCGTTCATCTCGGCCAGAATGACTTACCAATCGAGCAGGTTCGCCGATTGCAATTAGAGCCGATGCTCATTGGCAAAAGCACACACTCGCTCGAGCAGCTACGGGCTTGTTTTGATGAGCTGCCGACCTACGTTGGCTTGGGACCAGTTTTTGAAACACCCACCAAGCCGACAGCAAAAGCAGTTGGTTTTGATTATGTAAAAAAAGCTACTGCGGAGCTTAAAAGTACCGGCATAGGCCACGTTGCAATTGGCGGAATAAATCCTGATAATGTGGAAGATATTTTAAGAGCTGGAGCAAAAGCCGTTGCGGTTTGTTCAGCTGTAACCACCGCCGCCGACCCAGCCGCCGTTTGCCGCGCATTGAAGCAGAAAATCACCGATTTTAGTATTGATAACGAGTAATCTTCCATTTGCATTGGCTTAGCTATGCTAATAACACGCTGTAAATGCACTGTTTCCAGAGATTGTGCAACGAATTCGCAGAAAATACTCTGAGACCTTGACACAAAGAACAAATTATGCAACAATGAATGTCACTACGCAATCGTTTGCATGAGAGTAAAAATGAAACCAAAAGTTACAATAAAAGACATAGCAGCAAAACTAAATGTTAATATTTCCACAGTCTCTCGTGCGCTGAATGATTTTCCAAACTTAAAAGATTCAACGAAAAAAAAAGTGCTGGATACAGCAAAAGAGATGAACTATTGCCCCAGCCATATAGCACAGGGACTTAGCGGCAAGAGCACCAGGGTTTTGGCTTTGATAACACCTACGCTGGACCCACATGTACTTCCGGTCATAAGAGGCGTTACAGATGCGTGCAGAAAAATGAGGTACGCTCCGATGCTGTTTCCAAACGATTATTGGTCAGATGAAACGGTTGCCTTCGCTGACATTAAGGATAAATGGATGGTTGATGGAATGTTGATATACAATATTGTGTATCACAAAAAAATATCAAAGGAAGTAACGGGCTTAAAAAATGAGGAAATACCATTTGTTTACATTAATAAATATTTAGGGGCAGGAATAGTTAATACTGTCAGTGTTGACAACTTTAAATCTGTCTATAAAGCCATAAATCATTTGCATAAACTGGGACACAAAAAAATCGGCATAATAAACGGCAATCTCACATCCAACGACGGCAGGGAAAGATTCGATGCGTTTAAGAAAAGTCTTAAAAACTTAAAATTCAAATATAATGAGCAATATGTCGGATACGGCGAATTTGACAAAATAACAGCATACAATGAAATGAGAAAAATTCTTTCCGTCAGAACCAGACCAACAGCAATTTTTTGTTCGAGCGACCTGATGGCTATTGGAGCTATGAAAGCAATCAGAGACAAGGGATTGCAAATTCCAGATGATATTGCCGTAGCAGGTTTTGATGATATTGCATTAGGCAGATATGTAAAGCCATCATTAACTACGTTGAGAACTCCTCTCGAAGAGGTTGGGGCAAAGGCAGTAGAACTTTTAATGGACATTATAAAAAATCCAGGACAGCCCGTAAAAGAATTTGGGTTGGAAGCAGAATTAATTACAAGGCAATCATCCGGAAAAGAAAAATAGATACTTTTCGGAGCAAACTTTTGACATAGAGGACTGAAATGAACAGTGTAATGGTGGTATTCAATTTATTTTTGGTATTTGGGATTTTAATGTGTGCGTTTCCAAAATGCACATTTGCAGCAGCGGAGCTAAAACCTGTTACATCTGATAACGTTATGAGTATTGAAGTGTCAGATGAAGTTGCCGGTAAGGCAGCAAAAAAAAACTATTGGCGGTAGTATAAAAAAAGGAGTTAGGGCATGGATAGAATAAAGCATTTTAGGGCAAAATTAATCCTTTTAGTTATTACAGGATTAACAGCAACAGCAGGAAATTTTTCAACTTTGAAGGCATCGGATTTCCCCTATAAGGATTCCAGCGTGCCGCTTGAGCAAAGAATTGATGACCTTCTTGGCAGAATGACCCTTGAAGAAAAAATAGATGAAATTTGTGGTAAGGATTTTATGGATGGAAAAACAAATGAACGTCTCGGAATCCCTCCTCTACTAATGACAGACGGCCCGCACGGCATAAGGGATATGTACGGCGAGGCAACATGTTTCCCTACGCTTGTTGCCATGGGCTCCACATGGAATGAGGATTTAATGAGAAGGGTCGGCGTTGCTCTCGGTAAGGAAACAAGGGCTAAGGGCAGAAATTTAATTTTGGGCCCCTGCATTAATATACACAGAACCCCTCTCGGGGGGCGAAATTTCGAAAGTTTCGGAGAAGACCCTTATCTTGTTGGAAAAATGGCGGCTGAATATGTTAAAGGTGTTCAAAGCCAAAAAATAGGAACATCTACAAAGCATTTTGCAGCCAATAATCAGGAGTGGGAGCGAAACAGAATAAGTGTCGAAATAAGCGAAAGGGCTTTAAGGGAGATATACCTTCCCGCTTTCAAGGCAGCTGTGTGTGAGGCCGATACCTTGACAATAATGGGTGCGTACAACAAAATAAATGGTTCCTACTGTTGCGAAAACTCCCATTTACTTATGGATATTCTCAAAGGAGAATGGGGGTTTAAGGGGTTTGTTGTTTCCGACTGGTGGGCAATACACGATGGGATAAAAGCGGCAAA
>JAGLSG010000082.1 GCA_023135865.1 Planctomycetota bacterium
ATTGGGATAATACATAAATCGCACCCGCCGCCATACCGGCCAAATGAGCCGCTTCGCCGCCAGCATTATCAACCTGGTCTGGACGAAGCACACTTAAAATACTAATAACCGCAAGAATTATAGCCAAGACTGATAATCTCAGAGGCAATATTCCCCAGACATAAACTCTCATATTCGGAAACAATATAGCTCCTGCAGCGAGCATTCCGAGAATCGAACCGGAAGCTCCGATCAGTCGGCCTATGTCCAGCCATCCTGCAAGAACAAGTAGAGGATACAGCAGGCCTCCTGCGGCACCACATATAAGATAAAAAGTCAGAAATTTTCTACTGCCCCAAAGTCGCTCAAGCATCGGGCCGAAAAAAAACAGAACAAACATATTCCAGAAAACATGCCGGAAACCACCATGTAAAAATTGATAAGTTATCGGCCGCCAAAGCTGCAAAGAGGTACCTACACTAATCGGATAAACGGATAACCATTTGAAAAATAACTTTGCCAGGGTGGGAACCAAAAAAGATAATCCAAACACAGCTACGTTAATAATCAGCAGCCATTTGACTACTGGAGTAAGAGACGGCAGCCTCATCCGCATTTGAGGTGCGTTGCGAAACTTATGATGAAAATTATCCTGAGTGTAATCTCTGTTGTAAATACCCATTTTTTATAGCTCGATTTATTAGTCCTGCTTCATCTTCCCAAATATAATCATTAAAACTATTCCAAGTACGACAAGGGCTATGCTTATGTTCTGCGATATTGTAATTCCATCAAATTCGATAGGATTATCATCACGCAGAAATTCTATAAAAAACCTGCCAAGGCCGTAGAGAATAAACATCAATCCAAATGTGCAGCCGGATTTAAAAATGCCATTTATTTTTTTAACGTCATTTATTTTTTGTCCTCGCCGCCAGAAAAAGTAAAGAATAACACACCATAGACCCCCGGCAGCTGACGAATACAATTGAGTCGGATGGACAGGCAAACATTGATATTGACCGCTGCTAACCATTTGTTTTTGTTCAGCTGTTAAATCCTCATACGGCAATAAGCCCGAACTCAATACGCCATCTTTGTAAGAATAACCAAAAAAATCTTTCGGCAATTCCAATAGCGGCTCAGGCCGATTTCTCGCCAAATCCGGCTCAATCTGGCTGTGATAGGCAAATGAGCCGTACGGAAATTGAACACCACACGACAAATCGGTTGGTTTACCGAAACAGCAGCCGTTTAGAAAGCAGCCAATCCGGCCAAATGAAAGTGCGAGCATTATTCCAATTGCCAAAATATCAATGTAGCGGCGAACTGGAAGTTTGTGCCGGCGAAGATAAAAAAAGATAACAACAATTGCGAGTAAGCCGCCGAGAAGCTCAAGGCCGCCCCGCCAGATTGCAAAAGCAGAAAGTAAATTTCCCCTGAACTGGTCAAAATAATGGATTACATAAAATAAACGAGCACCAAAAATTCCGCCAATCAGTGCGTAAAGAGCAGCATTAGTAATCAGCGTAGCATTAGGAGTTATATTTCGGCTGAGTCGTCTTATCAAAAAGACAGCGAGCAAAAAACCAATAACCATCATTGTGCCGTAGCTCTTTATGGTCAAATCGGTAAATGGTATCTTAAAAAGTTCAGGAAACATTTTTAGCGTGCAACGTATAGTTTTTATTAACTATTCTTTATTTTATTATTTTCGCCAAGCACAACGACTTTCGGCTTAATTTTTTCAGCTTCTTCTGGTTCGCAAAAGACAAAAGCGAAAATAATGACAATATCGCCCGGATTGATAAGTTTGGCAGCTGCTCCCAGAACAACAACTTTACCACTGCCGGCTTCGGCTTCAATAGCATAAGTTTCAAGACGGTTGCCGTTATTCAAATCAGCAATCACAACCGCTTCGTAAGGCAAAATGCCGGCTGCCTTCATAAGTGCAGAATCTATGGCTATACTGCCGGGATAATGCAATTTGACATCCGTTACAGTTGCACGGTGCAATTTACTTTTTAACATTTTTAGAAGCATAAATCTGACTCTCTTAAATATCGTTAACAATCAACGTATAATTATACATTATTATTCGCTTGTGTCCACCAGGATGTTGTCAATCAGCCGAGTGGAGCCGATTTTAACCGCAATCGCAGCGAGGATTTTGCCGGAAATTTTTGTGAGATTTTGCAGCGTTTGAGCATCGACAACGCTTATATATTCTATTTCTATAGCCAGCGATTGGTTTAATACCTTGCTAATACAATCAATAATCACCGAAACATCTGTTTCGCCGGCCAAAATCATCTGCCGACATTTTTGAAGCGATTTATAAATTAAAGCTGCATCTTTTTTATGCTGCCGGCTCAAGTATTGATTCCTGCTGCTGACAGCCAATCCGTCTTTTTCGCGAACCGTCGGACAAACAACAATTTCAACCGGCAGATTCAAATCATAAACCATTTGCCTGATTACAACTGCCTGCTGAGCATCTTTCTGGCCAAAGTAAGCAAAATCAGGAGCAACGATATTAAAGAGTTTCGCGCAAACGGTCGCTACTCCGCGAAAATGACTTGGCCGGGATTTTCCGCAAAGCGATTCGGTTACTTTTTCCACATTTACCCAGGTCAGATTTTCGTTTGGGTACATTTCTTTTATGCTCGGAGCAAAAACAACATCAACTCCCGCCTTTTTGCAAATTTCCAAATCGGTTTCAAGCGGCCGCGGATACTTTTGGAAATCTTCGCCAATCCCAAATTGTGTGGGATTTACAAAAATGCTGACTACGACAAAATCACATTGTTTAACAGCCGTTTCAATCAGCGAAATGTGGCCAATGTGAAGTGCACCCATTGTTGGAACAAAACCGATTCTTTTACCCGCGTTGCGAGCGGCATTGACTAATTCTCTGACAGATTTTATTGTTTCTGAAATTTTCATTTGATAGTAATGCCATAATTGTCATTGCGAGCGAAGTCCTGAGCATAGTCGAAGGACATAGCGAAGCAATCTCGACCTTGCAAATACCTGAGATTGCTGCAGTCGCTAAAGCTCCTTCGCAATGACGGAAGTACCAATAATATAACTTCGTATCTGTTTTATTAGATGTTTAGTCCAATCGGTCTTGGAATAATCCAGCTTTGCCGCTTCGATTCGAATAACAGGGCAACGTTTCCAGCTATTGAAAAGGTTTTCGTAATTTTCGTCAAGGGCATTTAAGAAACTCAATTCGATTTGCTGCTCGTACGGGCGGCTGCGGCGGTGAATCCGCTCAAGGCAATTTTCCGCTGAATCACGAAGATAAATAATCAGAACCGGCGGAGAAACTTTGCCTTTGGCCAAATTATATTTTTCCTTATACAAAACCAGCTGCTCTAAATTAAGCAATTGTTCGGCATAAATAAGCTCTTTTTCAAAAACATAATCACTAATAACCAGTTTTGGCGGCATCATTTTTTTACTGTCCAGTTGTTTTATTCTGCCTTTTAGAAAATACATTTGGCTGTCAAACGCCGCCTGTTTTTTTCCTGCATAAACTTCAGGCAAAAAGGGATTTGTATCGTATTGCTCGAAAAGTGTTTTGCAATTCAGCACAGATGATAGTTTTTCAGCGAGAGTGGTTTTGCCCACGCCAATAACTCCAGCTATACTTATTAGCTGGGGCGATTTATAATTGAGTGCAAAATCAGCTCCATTTAACCGAGCGGCTAAATTATTCATCGATTCCTTCAGCACCGGATGCGGCAACTGGCCATCCAATTGACACATTCCTTTTAACGCAAAAGTTCGCAAGTGCATCTGCGAATGCGGAACGATTAAATCCGGCTCGTTTATAATTTCATCGCCAAAAAGCAGCAAATCCAAATCGATAGTTCTCGGCAACCATTTGGATGGTGAGGGCATTCGACAAAGCTCAGCCGAAGTCCCTGTCGAACCATTACTCAACCGAATTCTGCCGAGTTCTGTTTCGATTCCGCAGAGTTTTGTGAATAAATCTTTTGCGTTTAGAGATGTTTTGATTTTTGCAACGGTGTTTAGATATTTCGGCTGTTCGCTGTTGCCGAGAGCAATTGTTTCAATCACATCACTGACTGCTATAACTTCAATTTGCTCGACTGCAAAGAGCATTCTAACTGCCTGATTGATAGATTCGCTTCTGTCGCCGAGATTGCTGCCAAGGCCAATATATGCGGTTGTTGATTTGAGCATCTTTGTTAAATTTCCTGAAATCGCTCCATCGCTTCTTTTACATTTTCCAGTTGGCCAAATGCAGTAAGCCGAACAAAACCTTCGCCAGCCAAACCAAAACCAGCTCCGGGAGTTGTAACAATATGAGCTTCGCTGAGCAGCTTATCAAAAAATTCCCACGAGCCAACGCCTTTTGGAGTTTTCAGCCAGACATATGGAGCATTTACTCCGCCATAAATTGTGTAGCCGAGTTCGCCGAGCTTTTGGCGGATAAGTTTTGCATTATTCATATAAATTTTTATTGTTTCTTTAATCTGCTTTTGGCCTTGCTCGCTGTAAACCGCAGCTGCTCCCTGCTGGGTTATGTAGGATACGCCGTTGAACTTTGTGCATTGCCGCCTTTTCCAGATTTGGGCAACTTCAATGGTTTTGCCATCTTTTGTATAAGCCATAAGCTGTTTTGGCACTACTACAAAAGCACATCTCACACCGGTAAAGCCGGCAGTTTTTGAGAAACTCCTGAATTCAATAGCTACTTCTTTTGCACCATCAATTTCGTAAATCGAATGCGGAATATTTTTTTCGCTGATAAAAGATTCATAAGCCGCATCGAAAAGGATAATAGCTTTATTTTCCTTTGCGTAATCGACCCATTTTGCGAGCTGCTCTTTTGTAGCCACAGCACCGGTTGGATTATTTGGGAAACAAAGATAAATCAAATCGACTTTCTTGTTCGGCAATTCCGGCACAAAATCATTCTGCTCGGTGCAGGGCATATAAACAATACCATCGTATCTGCCCTTGCTTGCTGCCAAGCCGCTTCGGCCAGCCATCACATTTGTATCCACATAAACCGGATAAACAGGGTCGGTTACAGCTACTATATTTTCGCAGCCGAATATCTCCTGCATATTACCCGTATCGCATTTCGCACCATCGCTGACAATTATTTCATCGATGTCAATATCAACGCCGCGACTTTTGAAATCCTTTTCGCTGATTGCTTTTCTTAAGAACTCGTAGCCAATGCCGCCATCATCATAACCCTTGAAAGTTTCTTTTTGGCTCATTTGAGCGACAGCTTTTTTCATTGCCTCAATTACCACCGGTGCAAGCGGTTCAGTAACATCACCAATACCCATACTAATCAGTTTGGCATTGGGATTGGCCTGTTGAAACGCCCTTTTTCTTCGCCCGATTTCAGGAAATAAATAACCAGCTTGTAGTTTTAAGAAGTTCTCATTTATTGTTGCCATAATTTTTTTGCTCGCATTTTGTATTTTATTATTCGTATCTGGTTTCGGGGATGATTCTATTGCTTAATTTGCCCTGCGTCAAGCTCTGCTATTTTTTCAACCAGGTCGGGCCATAACTAACATCAACTTTTAGCGGAACATCAAGTTCTAATGCGCACGTCATTTGATATTCTATCCATTTGGCGTGCGTTTCAACTTCAGCTGTTGGCAATTCAAAAACAAGCTCATCGTGAACCTGCAATATGAGTTTGACCGGCAAATTTTCAGCTTCGATTTTTTGCTGAATATTTATCATAGCCACTTTTATCAAATCAGCAGCTGAGCCCTGAATGACGGTATTTACCGCAAGCCGTTCGGCCTGTGAACGTTTATTTGCATTTGTGCTGGAAAGATTTTCGATGAGTCGTCGGCGATGCAAAATGGTTTCTGCGTAGCCGAACTGTTTTGTTATGGCTATGCAATCATCCATAAATTTTTGAATTGAGCTATAACGCTCGAAATAATCTTCAATAAATTTTTTCGCTTCGCCTCTACTTATGCCAATCGAACGCGACAGGCCAAAAGCACCCTGCCCATAGATTATACCAAAATTAACCGCTTTGCAGCGTGAGCGCATTTCATTCGTAACTTCATCGAGCGAAACGCCGTAAATTTGCGAAGCGACAAAACTGTGAATGTCCCTGTCGGCAATAAAGGCCTCAGTTAATGTTTTATCTTTTGAAAAATGTGCCAGCAAGCGAAGCTCAATCTGTGAATAATCCGCACTTAAAATACAGCTGTCTTTTTCGGCTGGAACAAAAGCGGAGCGAACTTTTTTGCCAAGCTCGGTACGAATTGGAATATTTTGAAGATTCGGTTTGCTTGAACTTAATCGCCCTGTGGAAGTTATGGCCTGATTGAAAGATGCGTGCAAACGGTTTGTGCGTGAATTGATTAGCGAGCCAAGTTTGTCAACGTAAGTATTTCTGAGTTTACTCAAAATACGATATTCAAGGATCAAATCTACAATCGGATGCTGACCGGACAATTGTTCGAGAACTGCTGCATCGGTACTGCGACCGGTTTTGCCGCTGCGAACCGATTGCAAACCCAAATTATCAAAAAGAATTTCACCAAGCTGTTTTGGCGAATCGATATTAAAAACTCGCCCTGCTTCTTTGTAAATCTGCTCAGCTAAATCCTCTTGCGTTTGCGCCAGTTCGCAAGACATATTTCTTAACAGTTTTGTATCGATTGAAACGCCGTTATATTCCATCTCGGCAAGCACCGAAACCAGCGGCATTTCCAAATCTTCAAATAATTTCTGCAAGGCCGGCTGAGTTGCCAATTTCTCTTTCAAATAAAGATAAAGCCGAAATGTTATGTCCGCATCTTCAGCTGCATATTCGCACACAGCAGCCGTATCAACCGTATCCATTGTCCGCTGATTTTTGCCTTTGCCAATGAGCAATGAAATCGGGATACACTCATAATTCAAAAAATTAGCTGCCATTTTGTCCATTGAATGGCCGCCGTGCTCAGCATCAAGACAATAAGAAGCGAGCATCGTATCGAAATAAATTCCATTTATTGGCAAACCCGCATTTTTCAAAACGAGTATGTCATATTTTATATTCTGGCCGATTTTCTTTATGCTTTTGTCAGCAAGAATTGGAGCAAGTTTTTTTCTAATCAAATTTATATCAAGAAATTTTTGGCCAAGCGGTGCTTTTACTGCAAGATAATATGCCTTATTTTTCTGCCATGAAAAACTCATCCCAACCAAATCGGCTCGCATAGCATCTATTGATGTGGTTTCAGTATCAACGGCAAACAGCTTTTGCTTTTTTAATTCGGTTAGAAAAAGAGCGAATTTATCCTGCGTATCTATTAGCTGATAATCGTGACCCGTGTCCCGTAACCCGTGTTCCGTGACCCGTATTTCATCGTTGGTGTTTGGAGCAAATGATTTTAGTAAACGATTGAAGCCAAGCTCTGTGAAAATTTCCGTTAGTTTTTTTTTGTCAAATTCTTTTAATGCAAAGTTGTCATAATCAATTTCGACAGGAACATTGCAATCGAGGGTAACGAGTTTTCTGGTCAGTTCGAAAGAATCTTGGAATTTGCGAAGATTTTCGCCTCGCTTGCCTTTTATTTCATCAATGTGTTTGTAGATGTTTTCAATTGAGCCGTATTTTTGCAGCCAGCTTAAAGCTGTTTTTGGCCCAACATCTGTTACGCCGGGAATATTGTCCGCTGTATCGCCCTGCAGCATAAGATACTCGATAATCTGCGTGGGCTTGATTTGCATTTTTTCTTCCATTGCCAAAGCAGTTGTAATGGAATCGGTTTTAACATCAAAAATGCTGACATGCTCATTGAGTAATTGCAGAAGGTCTTTATCCTTCGAGCAGATTAAAGAATCGTAGCTATCGTTTGCTGCTTTTTTTGTTAATGTTCCGATTATGTCGTCAGCTTCAAAGCCATCCAAACGCAGAACCGGTATGTTCATCGCAGCGAGAATTTGTTCAATCTGCTTTATCTGTGCGGGCAAATCATCGGGCATTGGCGGACGATGTGCTTTGTAATCAGCATAAAGTTCATTTCTGAAAGTTGGCTTTTTACTATCCATTGCCACAACGAGCATATCCGGCTTTTGGCGCTTAATCAGGCCGAGAATCGCTGTTGTAAAAATAGATGTCGCCTTAGTCGGCTCGCCCGATGGACTTGTCAATGGCCGCATCGGAGCAAAATAAGCGGCGTAAATATGTGCGTGGCCATCAATTATGTAGAGTTTCTTTGCCATAAAATGCCTTAAACTATTGACGAACTGCAGTTAAATATTTAGTATTGTGTGATTATCAACTTTTAAATGTAAATCTTCAACTGTCAATTTCTCAAGTTTGGATTTTGAAGGATTTTTTTAATGACCGAAGGCAAAAAAGACAAGGGTTACAGGAATACGCTCAATCTGCCGAAAACCGGCTTTTCAATGAAGGCAAATTTAACGCAAAATGAGCCGCAGCTGCGAAAGAAATGGGCTAAAGATAACATTTACGCTCAAATCAGGCAAGCTAATCAAGGCAAGCCGCAATACATACTCCACGATGGCCCGCCTTATGCAAATGGCGACATTCATATGGGGCACGTCATAAATAAGGTTCTCAAGGATTTTGTAGTCAAATATAAAACGATGCTCGGCTTTGATGCCCCTTTTGTGCCGGGCTGGGATTGTCACGGCCTGCCAATTGAAGCTAAAGTTATGGCTGAACTTGGCGAAAAATTACGCCAAATGACCAAGCCGGAAATTCGCAAGCAGTGCAAAAAATATGCGAGCAAATATGTCAAGCTGCAAAGCAAACAATTTCAGAATCTCGGCGTGTTCGGCGATTTTGATAATCCATATCTCACGTTAAAGCCGCAATACGAAGCCGGAATTTTGGAAATTTTTGCCGAGCTTGTCGAAAAGGGCTTGGTTTATAAACAATTAAAACCCATTCACTGGTCGATTGGATGCGAAACAGCTTTGGCTGAAGCGGAACTGGAATACAAAGATATTTCTTCACTTAGCTGCTTTGTCAATTTCCCCATTGAAGAGCAAGGTGTAAAAAAAATAGCCGAGCTTGGCCTGATTGAAAAAGCTGACATTGAAAATGCAAAAGTATGTCTTATGATTTGGACGACCACGCCCTGGACACTAACCGCAAATTTGGCTGTAGCTGTAAATCCAAATTTGGAATACACAACGATAAGCTATGAAAATAACGGCAAAAAAATTATATCCGTAATTGCAGCCGAACGCCTTGAAGCAATTTCATCTCTCGATTTGCAATTTACAGGCAGCGATAAACGAGTCCAAGGCAAAGAGTTAGAGGGATTAAGATACGTACATCCATTTGTAAAAAACAATCCGACCGACAAAGATGCACACATGGTAATTCTCGCTGACTATGTTACTGTCGAAGATGGAACAGGCCTTGTCCACATCGCACCCGGTCACGGCGTGGAGGATTATATCGCCGGACAAAAATATGATTTGGCAATTTATTCGCCGGTCAAAGACGATGGCAGCTACGATGAAACGGTTCCGGGCTGGCTGGTTGGCAAAAAAGTTTTGAAAGTCGATGCCGAAGTTGCCGAGCATTTGGAGCAACTTGGCCTACTCGTATCAAAAAAGGAAATCCTGCATAGCTATCCGCATTGCTGGCGAAGTAAAGAGCCGGTGATTTTCAGAGCTACTGAGCAATGGTTCGTAAGCGTTGATAAAAATCTTCCAAAGATTGGCAAAAACCTTCGCCAATTATCGCTTGAAAGTACCGAAAGAGTAAAATGGATACCGAGCTGGGGAGAAAAACGCATTAAGGGTATGCTCGAATCGCGTCCTGATTGGTGTATCAGCAGGCAGAGGAGCTGGGGTTTGCCGATTCCCGTATTCGTAAATCCCGACAGCGGCCAAACACTTCTCACAAAAGAATCTGTACTTGCTGTAGCAAAACATTTTGCCCAAAACGGCTCGGACAGCTGGTTCACCGATTCGATTAGACAAATTCTCGGCGAAGATTTCAAACTGCCGGACGGTTTTGATTTTGAAATGCTCGAAAAGGAAGAAAATATTTTTGATGTGTGGTTTGAATCAGGTTGCAGCTGGCACAGTGTAGCTGCAAAAGCCGGCTGGCAAGTGCCGGTCGATTTGTATCTCGAAGGTTCCGACCAACATCGTGGCTGGTTCCAATTATCGCTTTTGCCGGCCCTTGGCTCAATTGGAAAAGAGCCATTCAAAAATGTTTTGACACACGGTTTTACCGTCGATGAAAATGGGATAAAGCAATCCAAATCATTGGGAAATTACGTAAATGCACAAGACGAAATCACAAAATACGGAGCTGACATTTTAAGATTGTGGGTGGCCAGTGTAAACTATCAGGAAGATATGCGATGCAACGATGAACTGATAGGCAGGTCGCAGGACGCATACCGAAAAATCCGAAATACGCTTAGATATTTATTCGGCAATATAGATGATTTTAATCCGAATGAAAAAAGCGTTGCTTATAATGAAATGCTCGAAATCGACAAATGGGCGCTCCAGCAATTGCAGCAATTGATTGCCAACGTGACAGAAAGCTATGAAACTTTCGTATTTCATAGAGCATTTTCACACATTTACAATTTCTGCACGGTTCAGATGAGCAGCATTTATATGGATGTGCTGAAAGACAGATTGTATTGCGATGGAGCCGACAGCTTATCTCGTCGCAGCGCCCAAACAGCAATGTATAAAATTCTGGATTGCTTAATCAGGATGCTGGCTCCAATTCTGGTACACACAACTGAAGAGGCCTGGGCGAAAATGAAATATAAATCGCAGGAGGCCGAAAGCGTTCATCTAACTGAAATGCCAAAAGTGAATGAATCAATCGACTGGAAAAATCAGCTGCCAAAATGGGAAAAAATAATGACTATTCGCGATGAAGTTTTGCGAGTTTTGGAAGAATTGCGGCAGGACAAAAAAATCGCCAGTAATCAGCAGGCCAGCGTTACTATCTGCTGCGAAGACGAAGATACGATTTCTGCTTTGAATGAATTTGGCCTGGAACAATTTGCAGCTCTTTGCATTGCAAGCGAAGTTAAACTCCAAAAAGAAAAAGGCGAATTAAAAATCGCAGCTCAAAAAAGCGAACATCAAAAATGCGAGCGTTGCTGGAACTACTGGCCAAGTGTTGGAACTGACAGTGCATATCCTGATTTGTGTCAAAGATGTGCCAAGGTAGTAAGTAAATTATAAGTTTTGTAAATCAGTAGAAAAACGCCGATGCGGATAAATTCTACGATACCAGCAGACGAGTTGATACGTTGTAAAATAGCCGACAATTGCAGCAGCCAGTCCTATCAAAGTTGTGCCAAGCCAAAGCTCTTTTCCATTATTCAAAAGAAGCTCAAATAAATTTTGCCAGAACTGCCGGTGAAAAATCCCTAAAAATCCGGCTGATGAGCCGAATCTGTTCAGCAATTCCGCAGTTTGTGTTCCAGAGGAAACGGCGTTGCTCCGAAACGGTTGAAGTATCGTTCTTCCAAGTAAATAGCTGGGATAATAAATCGCTGCCATAGTTAAAGGATTATTGACCCAAATAAAAACAATAGCCACGAATTTATTTGCTCGCAGAAGTAAGGCTAAACCCAGAACCATAAGAATATGCAGGCCAAGAACAGGTGTCCAGGCGACAAATAATCCCAATGCCGTTCCCATCGCTATTCGATGCGGTGTATCATTCATATGAAGAACTCGGAATTTAAAAAACCGTCCGAACTTTTCAATTATGGTGTATGCCTTTTTTTTTCTTATCATAGCTGGCTCGGCTTGTTTTCGATTTGCTCACATATTTTGCGGTAAACTTCATCAATAGTCACAAATTTAATATCGTGTTTTGCCTTGGTGCTGTCGGGCTTAAAACCCCTGCCGTTTGGCTCTATTGCTGCAACACAATTTGCCCTGCCATAGGGAGCTACACGTGCCGGATTCGAGCGGCCAAAAATCAGAACCAGCGGAACATTTAGAGCAGCTGCAATATGACCGGGACCAGTGTCATTACTAATTACAATTTTAGTTTTTTTCAGTATAGCTGTTAGTTCGCCAATGCCAGTTAGTCCCGCAAGATTTATTATTGATACGCCGCAAACGGATTTTATTTTTTCAACAACCGCTCTTTCGGATTTTGTGCCGGTCGCAATTATTGGCATATTAAATTGCGATGAGATTTTTTCAGCAATAACTGCAAAACGCTCGACCGGCCAGCATTTGTCAGCGTGCGCAGAGCCGGGCACAAGAACCGCATAATTGTTATTGCTTATGCCGTTTTCAGTTAATAATTTATTTGCAGAATCAACATCCTGCTGATTTTGCGGCAGGACAAATTCAACATCGATATTTTTGCAGCCGGCTGCTTTCACTATTTTCAAATAGTAATCGACAAGATTGATGCAATCTTTATTTTGAGCGATTTTGTGTGTGTAGAAAATATGGCCGAATTCACGAGCTGCTGCCATTCCGAATCGCCTTTTGCAGCCGCTGAGCCAGCCAAATAAAACCGTTCTAAAAAGACCCTGAAAATCAAAGACAGCATCAAACCTGCTGCTGCGAAGCTGGCGAATCAGCGAAACCAAACAAGAAAAGGATTTCCAATTACACCACCATTTGCCAAGCAATTTGCGGTCGAAAATAATCGTATTTGTCAAATGAGGATGATTTTTTATAAGCGGCTCAAATTCAGGGCGAACCAGCCAGCTTATTTTTGCATCGGGAAAATTCCGCCGAAGTGCCGAAAGAGCTGGCAGAGTTAGAACTATATCACCAAGTGAGCTTGGCTTGATTATTAAAATATTTTTGAAAGATGCAGCATTATTGGCCGCTGCTTTTTGCATAAATTTAGCTTTAGCTTTTTTAGCGAGTTTGTAAAAAAGCTGTTTTTGCTGCGGATGGCCAATGCCGGTCAGATCGCAATAAGCAGTAAATACTCTAAGATAATCTGTGCGATTAACTCCGTGCACATTCATAACAGAAGCTGCCAATTGCCAAAGGCAGCGAAGTTGATTTCTTTCTTTGCGAAAAATGTTTCGCTTTATACCATCCATATCGACAAGCACAACTCTGCATTGATTTTCGTTATCCTTGCAAACCAGAAAATTACTTGCTTTTGCATCTCTGTGCCATAAGCCGTTTTTGCAGAGCGAAGCTAATAAGGTTGCGACCTGCCGACAAATTTGCCTGCGTGATTTGAAATTTGTTTTTTCATTTGCAAAATCGTATAAGCTGCAGCTGTTTTCAAAGTATTCGGTAATATAAATACTTTCTTTTGTGAGAAAATTTTCTTTTCGATGTATTGCTGCAAGCGGCATTGCAGTCGGAATCTCACGGCTAATTAACTTAACAGCTGTTTTGAAATTCCTAATGGCTTTGCCCGGCTGAAGTGAACGGAAAAAATTTCGCAACCCTTTTCCGCTGCGATGACGTTTTATAACTACTTTTATTTGTTTGCTATCTATTGTCAGTTTTTTTACGGCAACGCAATTTCGACCTTGCGTTTTTAAGATTTTCTCGGTTTCTTCAAACAGCGATTGTGGTCTGGAAAGACAATCGAGCCAATCGGCTTTGGAGAAAACGTTATCACTTTTAGACAATAGCATCGCCCTGCCGCTAAAACCATTATTCAGCTGCAATGAAACAACTTTTACATTCCTAGGGGAAATCATAATCGGGCTATTCTAAGCAATAAGGAACGTTTAGGCAATTGGTTTTGCAAACTAAGGATTGGCTGTCTTTTGAAATCTTCTATTATTTTGAACCCTGTTAGAAATCAACGGTTTATTTCTAACGGGGGTGAACATTGAAATTTAGAATTCAATTTGGTTAGCCCTGTCCTGAGCTAAGTCGAAGGAACTTTGGCAGGGTTTCGTCTTCGCTAAAGCTACGCCGCAACAGGTGTTTTCAATCAAAAGTGGCAAAAAAAAATTCGATTTTTGGGGTGAAAAATCGGAAAAATTAGTGTTTTTTCGGGCTTGAAAAAGTGATTTCCAGGGGTGTTTCTTTGTTTTTGGCTTAAAAAGCCGGTTTTGTGTCAATCAAAACAGCGATATTCCCGAAAAAGTGGCCAAAAAGTAGTCAAAAATTGTCGTTTTTTGTCAATTTTGGTCAAAAATGAGCTGGAATTTACCGTTTTTTGTCAAAAAAGAACCAGTTTTTCAAGGGTGTATGCCGTTTTCAATCGATTGTTTTTGAAAGTTTTTGGGACAGGAAATTAACCACGGATTTCACGGATTTTTTGTTTTTGTTTAATCGCAGATTACACTGATTAAAAAAGCGGAAAAATTAGCCACAGAGGCCACAGAGAACACGGAGGTTTTTAGAACATAAATTTAACCACAGACTCGTGCTACGTAGCGATACTTCGCAGAGTAGTATTCCGCTGATTACGCAGTTTTTTTGTCATTGCGAAGCCGTTTTACGGGCAACGGCAATCCCAATTGTTAAATTAAAATACTTTAGATTTGTATATATATGTATTTTCATTCAACAATATCGTATCTTCCCTCACATCATCTATCCTATTTTTGAACAATGACATATCCGGAGTTTCTCTTCGTATCAATTCTCTATATATCTCTTTTCCATCGTTGGAAAAAAACATTAATAAAGCAAGACGAGAAGTTGCTCTCAATTCTGCCAATATAGCAAGGTAATTGTCTTTATCCGCAAAAAGCTTTGTTTCTTGTATATGAATTGCCATAATATAATCGTATTTGGATAAAGACAAATTAATAACGGCCTTACCACTATCCTTCTCTACTAATTCAATAGAATCTGTAGAAAAAGTAAAAATCATCATCTCATTGTTCCATGAAATTTCATGGGAACTATCCCTATCCTCAGACTCAAAAACTTTGGCCTCCAATAAGTTTTGTGCGGAAATTTCACCTGACTCTACATCCCTTAAAACAGACCCATCTGAGTAAGTTAATCTCGGCAAATTGTATGACCTGATACCAACAAAGCCAAATACCAATGAACCTAAAATGGATAAGATAGCCACGGCCATTTTAATATCCCTGCGTATATGTAAACCCAATATTTTTGCTAAACAACCCATCAAATAACCAAGGCCAAATATCACTAATAATATTATTGCGCCTATAATTAAAATAAATGGTAAAAAAAGTAGCCCTATCGCATCAGTAGAACTGGGATTCACATATATTTTAACAGCTAATATCTTACCTGTGAGAAAAGCTAAAGGAATAGTTATAAAACAGAAAGCTGAAAAAAAATTCTATTTTCATAATCTTTACTTTCCCCAACATTAATCCTTAAAAACATAGCATCCAATGGAATTTTTATTGAACCGCCAATTTTAGCCAAAGGCAAGAAGAAAATGATTTTCTATTTATAGATTCCTGCCTTTGCTGGAATGACAAATTGAGATTGCCGCGGCAGCAGAGCTGCCTCGCAATGACAAAAAAAAAATCCTTCTTAGAAATCAGCGTAATCTGCGATTAAACAAAATACCCCTCCTTGACAGGAGGGGCTCTGTTGGGAACTAATCACGAGATACCACATACGCAGGACGCATCACGCTTCACGAAATTGGCAGGGCTAACCCGTCTTCGCTCCCTCCTTCGTTGAAACTATGGAGGGCAAGAAAGCTACGACGGGCAGGCCGATTACGCAATACGAAATACGCTTCACGCATCACGAGATACGAATTGACTGGAAGGCCAGCTAAGAATAGAGTATAAAAAACAGCAGAAAAATAGAGCAAAAAAGGAGAAAAAAATATGCTGGCCTCAACAGTAACGAAAATTATCAACTACGAAATAATAAAAGGTAACGCAATCTGGCGATTCGCTCTCGTTCTACTAATAATACTCGCAGCAATGGCAATCGGGCGAATAGTAAGATACGCAATCGATTTATACGCTCAGCAGAGGAAAGGAAAAAAAGGTGTCAGCTTTCTAACACTATTCCTCGAATGTATTACCAAGCCAACCTCCGTAGCAATTTTTGCATTGGGATTCTATCTATGCAAACTCTGTCTTGTATTCGAAGACATAACAGCAACGCCTGCCATAAGTGGAATCAGTTCTACAGCTGAAGCTGGCTGGACAAAAATAGCACAAGCTGTAATAGCTATAGCTGTCGCTTACGGACTCTACCGAATGGTGGATATTGTTGAGTACTACCTTCAGCAATGGACGAGCAAAACAAAAACAAAGCTCGATGATATGCTTGTTCCGGTAGTTCGCAAATCACTGCGGATTACAATTGCTATCGTTTCAGCTATTTACATTGTAGACAACATTCTCGAGCAGAACATTCAATCGATTCTGCTTGGAGCCGGTGTTGGCGGCGTGGCAATTGCACTCGCAGCTAAAGATACAATAGCTAATTTTTTCGGCTCAATAACAATTTTTGCCGACCGGCCGTTCCAGGTTGATGAACTCGTCAAAATCGGCGAACATCTCGGCGTTGTTGAGGAAGTTGGATTTAGAAGCACAAGAATCCGAACACTTCAAGGCAGCTTGGTTACTGTGCCGAACAGTACGCTTGTAAATTCAGCTATGGAAAATTTCGGCAGACGCCCTTTCATTCGCCGAACATCCAGCATAACAATCACATACGATTCCGGCTCAAATGGAGCAAAAAAAGCGGTGGAAATTATAAAAGATGTTTTGGCTCAAGTGCCGGAAATAAATATCGACAGTGAAAAACAGCCGCGAGTTTATTTCGATAATTTTAACGATTGGTCACTCAATATCTATATGAGCTACTGGGTAAAACCAGTTGATTTCTGGCTCTACAAAGAAGTCAACGAAAGAGTCAATCTGAAAATCATGGAGCGGTTTGAGCAGGAAAAAATCGAGTTTGCTTTTCCCACCCAAACGCTTTACGTAAAGAAGGACTTGACGGAATAACAGAAAATGCGTATTATCCGTGCCGAGAGCCTGTTTCAAAACTGCTTTCGTGCAGATTGCCGGTTTTTTCGATTTGCAGCAAGAAAGAGGAAACCAGTTGTATTGAAATACAGCGGTTTTTCTCTGACGCTGCGGCAAGCCGAAAGGACTGCAAACTGCCGGAATTGAGTTTTGAAACCGGTTCTAGATTGCGGATGTGGCGGAATTGGCAG
>JAGLSG010000083.1 GCA_023135865.1 Planctomycetota bacterium
TGGGATGTTCTCGAAGAAGTTATTTATCATCATCCGGTTCTGCTAAACCGAGCCCCAACTCTGCATAGAATGGGAATTCAGGCATTTGAGCCGGTTCTCGTTGAAGGTAATGCAATCGTACTGCATCCGCTGGCTTGTCGTGGATTTAATGCTGACTTTGACGGCGACCAGATGGCTGTTCATCTGCCGCTTAGTATTGAAGCTCAAGCTGAAGCTCATACGCTCATAATGGCGACAAATAATATTTTCTCGCCTTCAAATGGTTCGCCTATGGTCGGGCCATCACAGGATATGGTTATGGGTAATTATTACCTTACGCATACACTCGAAGATATTGATAATGCATTCGAGTCGCAGCCGTCGTCCAAAATGACGATTCCGATTTTCAGAGATGTCCAGGAAGCAATGATGGCCGAAGACCTTGGGAAAATTGACCTGCACGATAAAATCAGAGTAAGAATCGGCGATAGAAAAGTTGTTACAGATGCTAAAGCTGAGCCAAACAAAAGAACTTTGAAATCACAGGGCTCAACTGCTATTGAAACAACTGTCGGCAGGTGTTTATTCAATGATATATTGCCGGATGGATGCGAAATGCCATTTTACAATATGACAATGTCGCAGAAAAAATTGAGCATTGTAATTAGTGACTGCTTCAAACTGGCCGGCTCTGTCGCAACGGTGGCTTTGCTCGATGAAATAAAAGATATTGGTTTCAAATATGCTACACTGGCCGGTTTGAGTTTTGGCATTACAGATTTGAAAATACCTGCTAAAAAACAGGCAATTGTAGATGATACCGAGAAAAAAGTTATGAACATCTACAAAAACTATCAAAGCGGTGTTCTAACAGAAGGCGAAAGATATAATCAGGTTATCGATGCATGGACTCATGCTCGTGTGGCGGTTACTGGCGAAATGATGGCTGGGCTTGAAGAGCCGGAGCCGAGAGATGATTCTGGAAATCGTTTCGAAAAATCAGGCGTTGTGGAAAAAATGGAAATAAATCCAATTTTCCTTATGAGTAGTTCGGGAGCTCGAGGAAGTGTTGACCAGATTCAGCAGTTGGCAGGAATGCGGGCCTTAATGGCAAAGCCAAGTGGTGAAATTATCGAGACTCCTATTAAGTCTAATTTCCGCGAAGGTCTCGCTGTACTGGAATATTTCAGCTCAACACATGGCGCGCGTAAAGGGCTCGCTGATACGGCCTTGAAAACGGCAAACTCCGGTTACCTTACGAGAAAACTCATCGATGTTGCTCAGAATATGATTATTACCGAGCATGACTGCGGAACCCTTCAGGGAGTAACAAAAAGTACTGTAAACAGTGGCGAACAGGTTGATGTTCCGCTTTCAGAACTTATCGTGGGAAGAACCGCAAGAGATAATATCCGCAATCCAATTACAGATGAAATGGTGGTTCGTGAAAACGAAGTAATAACACACGAGGCCGCAGAAAAAATCGAGGAACTGGGGCTTGATGCTGTTCGTGTAAGAAGTCCACTGACCTGCGATAGCCCGTTTGGTCTCTGTGCAAAATGTTATGGGTGGGATCTTAGTACGAGTTTACTCGTGGAAGAAGGCCTGGCTGTTGGAATAATTGCAGCTCAATCGATTGGAGAGCCGGGTACTCAGCTGACACTTAGAACATTCCATACTGGAGGTGTGGCCTCAAGAGCTATTCTCGATCACGACCAGAAAGCTATGCAAGCCGGCACCGTTGAGTATCATGATATTAATGCTGTTTCACTAAAAATGGCTGGCAGTAAAAAAACTACGAGAGTGGCCTTGAAACGAAATGGTGAGATAGCTGTGCTTGACGAAAAAGGCAGAGAACTCGAAAAATTCAAAGTGCCTTATGGAGCGATTGTTGTAGTTAGAGATAAACAAAAAGTTGCTGTAGGAACAGTGCTGTTTGAATGGGACCCGCATCGTATGCCAATTCTGGCTGAAGTGCCGGGTATAATACAGTTTGTGGATGTTGTTGAAGGCGAAACTATAAAAGTTGAGGAAGAAAGAAAAGGTCAAAAAGGTAAGCCGGTCGTAATCGAGCACAAAGGCGATAAGCATCCTCAAATCATTATAGAAAATGCGGATGGAAAAATACTCGATGTTCACTATCTGCCGGCTGGAGCAAGAATAGAAGTTGAGCAGGGCAGCGAAGTACAAGCCGGCCAACTGCTTGCACATCAGCCAAGAGCAACCGGTGGTACGCAGGATATTACGGGCGGCCTGCCAAGAGTTACCGAAGTTTTTGAAGCTCGAAAGCCAAAAGACCCGGCTGCAATGGCGGAAATCAGTGGAAAAGTTGAGCTGAGAAGTGATAAGCGAAAAGGAAAAATGACTATTATCGTCCGTTCGGAATCGGGAATGGAAAAGGAGCATCATGTGCCGAGAGACCGGCATCTGAATGTTCACACAGGTGATACGGTCGAGGCGGGCGATGCTCTAACAGATGGGCCGCTCGTGCCGCATGACATTTTGCGAATCAAGGGCGAAGAAGCACTGCAAAGATATTTAACTGCAGAAATTCAAAATGTATATCGTTCCCAAAATGTAGGCATTAACGATAAACACGTAGAAATTATCAGTTCGCAAATGATGCGAAAAATTGAGATTGAATCTGTCGGTGATAGTTCTTTCCTGCCGGGAGAAGTTGTTGATAAATTTGTGTTCCGCCATGAAAATGAACGGCTGGCGAAAAGTGTAAAAATCGCCAGTGTTGGTGATGCAGCTGAATTGGCGGGCAGTATTCTGCAAAAAGAAGGAAAAATGACAACACTTGAAAAAGGCGATGTTATAGATAAAAAACTGCTTGCGAGTATTAACGAAAAAGTTGAAATGGTTGGAGGAACGCCGGCGAAAGGTAAAAAACCAAGACCTGCAATGGCTAAAACACTGCTGCTTGGAATAACCAAGGCTTCGCTGCGTTCGGAAAGCTTTATATCCGCAGCGAGTTTCCAGGAAACAACCAAAGTCTTGACTGATGCGGCATTGTCTGGTAGAATAGACGAACTTTATGGTTTGAAAGAAAACGTTATACTCGGCCACCTGATTCCGGCTGGTACGGCGTTTAAGCCATATCTTGGAATAAAAGCGAAACATCTCGTTGAGGCACCGCTGCCGAAAGAATTTGAGCAAATCGGCGAGGCCAGAGACGCAGAAGCAAGAGAAGACGCAGCAGTCAAGGAAGCGCTGGGAATTAATTAGAATTGTGTTTTATTATTGATGATTGGCATTAGTTGGCTCGTTTGGTCAGTTAAGTGCCAGAAATTGGAACTAAAGTTATGCCTACTATAAATCAGTTAGTTAAGCGGCCAAGGTCGAAAACAAAAGGTGCAAAACGCGTGTCCGATATTAGCGGTTCACCACAGAAAAAAGGTGTTTGCCTGATTGTTAGAACTCAAACGCCGAAAAAACCGAACTCGGCTCTTAGAAAAATCGCTCGTGTCAGATTGACAAATGGAAAAGAAGTAACCGCCTACATACCCGGCGTTGACCATAATCTTCAGGAGCATAGTCAGGTTTGTATTCGCGGCGGACGTGTTCGAGACCTGCCGGGTGTGCGCTATCACATTATCAGAGGCGCTCTCGATTGTGCCGGAGTTAGTAATAGAAAACAGGGCAGAAGTAAATACGGAGCAAAGAAGCAAAAATAATCCCGGCTATTAAACGTCGGCAATAGAGACCGTGGTCTTAAAACAAAGTAATAAGAGCTAAAAAATTAAGCAGGCAGGAAATAGATATTGGTTATGAAAGTAAGTATCAAAAAGTGATATTAAAAGTCAGTAGTAATGACAATAGGAAAAGAATAAATGGCAAAGAAATTTACAGCATCGAGTCAGCAATTAAAACCAGACCCTGTATATAACAGTAAGCTGGTTTCTAAATTCGTCAATTGTTTAATGCTGGACGGCAAAAAAAGCATTGCTCAGAAAGTGTTTTACGGCGCGATGGAAATTATATCCAAAGAATTGCAACAAAAAGAGTCACGACTCAAACCGGCTGCTGAGCCACTTGAAGTCTTTGAGGCAGCTATCAATAACGTAAAACCGATGCTTGAAGTTCGCAGCAAAAGAGTCGGCGGATCAAGCTATCAGGTTCCAATGCAGATAAATTCCAGCCGTCAGCAGGCACTTTCGTTTCGCTGGATACTGGCTTCAACCAGAGGCAAAAAGGGAAAGCCGATGGCTCAAAAGCTGGCAACTGAATTTATGGATGCATACTGCAAAACAGGTAGCGCAATGACAACAAGAGAAAATATTCACAAAATGGCGGAGGCGAATAAAGCGTTTGCTCATTTTGCATGGTAAGATTTTCCCGCATTAGTTTCAGGTAATTTTATGAACATATGCGGGATTTTTTTTATCTGCTGCAAAACAGTATCAAAATCGAAATTCTACAATCGTTGAAAAATGCGGTTGTTTCTGTTTTTAATTTTATCCGATAGGTTTTATTTTTATGAACAATTTACGCAATATAGGAATTATGGCTCACATCGATGCGGGAAAAACGACCGTTAGTGAACGTGTGCTTTATTATACCGGCAAAACCTACAAAATGGGTGAAGTGCATGACGGAACAGCTGTGATGGACTTTATGGAAGAGGAACAAAAAAGAGGAATCACAATAGCTTCAGCTGTAACGAGGTGTCCGTGGAAAGGATTTGAAATCAATCTTATCGATACGCCAGGACATATTGATTTTACAGCAGAAGTTGAAAGATCGCTTAGGGTACTCGATGGAGGCGTTGTAGTTTTTGACGGCAGTGAAGGCGTTCAGGCACAAAGCGAAACAGTTTGGAGGCAGGGCGAAAAATATAACCTGCCGTGCATTTGCTTTGTGAATAAAATGGACAAAGTTGGTGCTGATTTTGAAATGACTATTAACAGCATTAAAGAAAAGCTAACTGCAAATCCAATCGTATTACAAATCCCAATCGGAGCTGAAAGCTCTTTTACAGGATTGATAGACCTTCTTAATATGAAAGCGGTTTTCTATAAATCGGAAAAACTCGGCGTAACTTTTGA
>JAGLSG010000084.1 GCA_023135865.1 Planctomycetota bacterium
ATTGGGAAGCACTGACCGCTGGTGTACCGGTTGTCCCGCTAGGGGCACGGCCGGGTAGCTAAGTCGGGAACGGATAACCGCTGGAAGCATCTAAGTGGGAAGCCCACTCCAAGATGAGGATTCCATTCGGCCTTCGGGTCGATGAAGAGCCCTGGAAGACGACCAGGTTGATAGGCCGGGTGTGTAAGCGTAGAAATACGTTCAGCTAACCGGTACTAACGCTCGAATACTTGACCATATCAATGGCCTTCCATTTCGCAGAAAATGCAAAATGGCAGAGTTGCTTTTTGGTTTGGCAATGATTACTAATTTTGTGTCTCATAGACGTATCTGCATAAATTAAGTTTGAAGCTTAAATTGCAAAGTGTAAAATTGAGGAAGTCAGCACTGAAATTTTTTAAGTGCTGAATTCTACAGTTTTGATTTTTAAATTTTAAGTTTTGAGTTAATCAGGCCTTTGGCCTGATACATAAGTTTCCTGGTGACTATACTGACGGGGAAACGCCTGATCCCATTCCGAACTCAGAAGCTAAGCCCGTCCGGCCGATGGTAGTCGTAAGGCGAGAGTAGGTGATTGCCAGGAATTATAAAGGCCGAGTGTTAATTGCACTCGGCCTTTTCCTTTTGCGCTGATATATTGAAAAAAAGCTTTTTAATTGACAACTATAGGCGGTTTTTCTTATACTATACCTATGAGCCCAACCGTTTTTCGTGCAGGAAACTATAGATTCTATTTCTTTTCGAGAGAAGAGGAAAGAATACATATACATGTTGTTTCACCGGATGGTGAGGCGAAGTTCTGGATTGAGCCAATAATATCGTTAGTAACCTACACGGGATTTTCTAAAAGGCAGTTAACTCGCTTGCAGAAGCTTGTTGAGGAGCATAAAAGTGAAATCATTAAAGCATGGAAAAAACATTTCAAGGCCTGAGATTACCAATATCTCTGAGCATGGCTTCTGGATTTTTCTAAAGGACAGCGAATATTTTCTGTCGCTTGAACGGTTTCCCTGGTTCAAAAACGCAAATATCAGCCAAATCAGCAATGTGGAGCTTTTGCACGAAAACCATTTATATTGGCCGAAACTTGATGTTGACCTTTCGTTGAACATTATCGAGCATCCTGAAAGATATAAGCTGGTAGCCAAATAAAATCTGGTGTCCGCCTTCGCTATTGCTATGGCGGATAAAATTGCCCTTTCGACCAGCTCAAGACAGGCAGGAATTATAAAGGCCGAGTGTTAATTGCACTCGGCCTTTTCCTTTTGTGGCCATTAACTAATATGGCAAAAAATGCTGGAATTATCGCCGACTTTATACTACAATGAGGACAAGCTGCAGGGGTCGCTTTGGACACGACCCCACAAAATAAACGTGGATGTGATAAGATTTGGACTCTTATCACCTTTTTTCCTGGTTTATTTCGTTGCAACTTACCTATAAAGAGCCACGATATTAGTCGTGGCTTTCTGTTTTGGCCTCCTGTTTTGTTTTTAATTTTTCCTCGATTTTTTGAAGTATAAAGTTAGCTATTGCAAGGTCGCTTTCATCAGTAATCGATACCACAGAATTAATTCCTGGACCATCAATTTTGATGGTATAGGAACTTTTCGAAGAGAGGGCTTCATTTTTTCGTTGAATATTTTCTGTGGATTGAAAGTTATTGTTATCTGATGTTTCGCATGGCTCATTGTCTAAGGTGATTTTATTATCTGGACTCATTAAGCCAGTCTCTTTTGCTCCGTCGATAAAATGTTTTTTAATTCGACTGGCCATATTATCATTTACGCCGTATTCCCGCATGAGGAGTTTGTCGAAATGTTGAATTGGGATTTTGTGACTGTTGAATCGCTCACATAATTTTTTGAAGAGGGGGACGTTCAAAAAAGCTCTTTGTTGTAATTTTTTTTTCTCATCTTCATTATACGCGAGCTTGATTTCTTTAAATAAAGGAGTTGTTGCCAAACTTCCTTTCTTTCTTGTTATAAAATCATATTTGACAGCGCTTTGAATGATTTGCTGGAATCCACCGCTGACTTGCTTGCCTAATTTTTCAGCGCACATCTCGACAATTGTGTTCCCGCCCAATTCGTCAACTGCCTGCGCCAGTTCAAGACTTTTTTTCATAGAGGCTATTGGGTATTCGATAATTTTTGGCATTTTCTTGCCCTTTCAATTTCACTTGTTTTCATTTCTCCAGTAAGGTAGCAAGGCAGCTTGTACATGTCAATTAAAAAAAGACAAAAAAGAACAAAAATACAAAAAAATAGCAGCGAAAATAGCCAGTGCCTGTAAGTTGTTTTTCGCTATCGACTTAGGATTGGACTTGGTTTTCTTGTGTCGCCATGTTCGTACTACTGCACTATCGCTACTATACTCATAGTGCTACTATGTTCGCAGTGCTACTATACTCACAGTGCTACTATACTCACAGTGCTACTATACTCACAGTGCTACTATACTCATAGTGCCATACTTGTATTACTCATGATAAACAGGGTGGGTCTGTTGGCTTTGCTTGACAGGTTAAAATCTTCCGGAAAAATAGGGACAGCTACCTGTTTTTCTGGCTATCTGGTCGATGGCAGCATAAGAAAATTAAAAATCAAAATTGCCAACATAAACCCACAAATAAATAATTTCCAATGTGAAATTGTATAGAACCCCCAACGTAAAATTACATAAATAACCCTCAATATAAAATTGCATAAAACCCCCAACGCATAAAACCCCCAACGTGAAGTTGGGGGCTAACCGGAAATTAAACAAAACGAAAACAAAACGAAATTGGATTGACCAATTTTCGGTAAACATTATCATTAAGGAATGGACAAAATCATCGGATATATGCTCACGTGGACAACATACGGAACCTGGCTGCAGGGCGATAAACGCGGCTATGTCAAAAATGGAAAAATTCTCCCACAAAATAACCTCCTGTTGCAATCAAATCTAAAAGAAATGAAGTATCCTGCTGCAAAATTCAATGCTGAACATCGTGCTGTTGTTCATCAGGCCATTCTGGATAAGGCAAAAGAAATCAGGCAGCGGATATATGCAGTTGCAGTGTGTTCAAATCACGTTCACATAGTAGCTGAACATATAAATGAATCTATCGAAAAAGTTGTCAGCTTCTATAAAAATGCCGCCCGTCTTGCCCTGCGTTCCAATGGTTTCAATGGAAGGATTTGGACAAAAGGTTTTGATAAGCGTTTTTGTTTTAACCAAAATGAGTTGGAAAAAAAGATTAAATATGTTAAAGGCCATTAAAATAAAAAAGCTTAGCTTAGCCCCCAATTTTACGTTGGGGGTTATTTATGTAATTTCACATTGGGGGTTATTATATTTTTTCGGGAAAATTCAGGTATGCAAATTGGCCGGACAGGCGAGATACGAATTTGCTTGGCTTGACAGGTTAGAATCTTCCAGATATAATAAAAGTCATGATTAGACGATTGAATCGAAAAATCGCATCTCTGAGTAAAACTTTCCCTGCTGATAATGGATACGTGGCAGCTTCCGGGCAGGAAAGAATGGCAATAATGTGGGAATTAACGAAAGAACTATACTCACTTGCAGGTGGTAACGATGCTGAACGAAGATTACAAAGAGATGTTGCAAATCTTATTAGACAACAAAATTAAATTTCTTGTTGTCGGTGCTTATGCAATGGGGGTTTACGGCTATCCGCGTGCCACCGGCGATATTGATTTCTGGGTATTGGCTTCGGCTGAAAATTCAAAAAAAATCTTTGAATCCCTGAAACAATTCGGAGCTCCGCTGCAGCAAATAAATAAAGAAACCTTTGCCGAAAAGGGTGTTGTTTTTCAGATAGGAGTAGCACCCCGTAGAATTGATATAATAACGAAAATTGATGGTGTGGATTTTGATAAGGCCTATGAAAACAGGCAGGAAATCGCCATAGAGAATATGAATGTCCCCATTATTTCAATAAAAGACCTAATCAAAAATAAAGAGTCCACCAGCAGAGAAAAAGACGCTCTCGATGTCAAAGAACTACGCAGGATAAATAAGTAAAACTATATTTTCATTTCCGACATTTTACCAGATTTGAAAGGATAAAATGAAAAAAAGAGGAGGATGGTATTATGACTACATCAGCTGTACATCAAAAATCACTAATGGCTACATATAAACAACTCTACCATTCAAAATGTCCGCCTCTGACCTTTGATGATGTCGGATTCAGAGTGCACTCTCAACACGAAGAAGATGGAATTCTTCTATTCATTTTTTCACTGCTCGGAACTACCAACAAAAGATGTGTCGAGATATGTGCTGGCGATGGAATAGAGTGCAATACCGCTAACCTGATAATCAATCATAGATGGATAGGCCTTTTGTGCGACGGCAATGAAGCCAGAGTTGAAAAAGCAAAGAGATTCTACTCAACTAATCTCGATACGATGCACTGGCCGCCAACTATCGTGAAAGAGTGGGTAGTAAAGGGCAATGTCAACAGGGTAATTGAGCAAAACGGCTTTGTAGGAGAAGTCGATTTACTATCGCTGGATATTGATGGAATTGATTACTGGCTGTGGAAAGAAATGTCCTGCATTTCGCCGAGAGTTGTTGTTTTGGAGATAAATCATCTTTGGGGGCCTGATGTTTCGGTAAGCGTTCCCTACAGAGATAATTTTGTGGCAGAGTTTACAAAATATGGCTCAGATTATGCCGGTGCTTCTCTAAAAGCTTTTGTCAAACTCGGAAAGCAAAAAGGGTATCGATTGGTAGGCACTAATGCAATTGCTACAAATGTTTTTTTTGTCCGCGATGATATTGCATGTGATTGGCTTACTGAAATTGAAGATTTATCTGTTTGTTTTAAGCATCCACGGGCGCAATTCGGCATTACGCACCGCTTGCCGGGCGTGAAACACAAGGATTGGGTACAGGTATAAAATGGCAGCATTTACAAAACAGGGATTTGATAAAATGAAAAAAAGAGCTATCAAAATCATCGTACTATTACTGCTGATAGTCAGCTGTGGTTGTACAACAACAAAAAATAATACTAATACCATCACACAAACCTCGACAATCGATGCACTACTGGCCGGCTCTTATGATGGAAATATCTCCTGCGGCGAAATATTGGAATACGGCGATTTCGGCTTGGGGACGTTCGACCGGCTCGACGGCGAAATGATTGCCTTGGACGGTGTTATTTACCAGGTGAAAATCGATGGAAATGTTTATAAGCCGAACAAAAAAATGACTACGCCGTTTGCCGCAGTTTGTAAGTTTGAACCAGATAAAAAATTTCTGCTTGAAACAAAAGCTGATTACAAAAAAACAAAAGAAATAATCGATAAAATAGCAAGTAATAAAAATATGTTCTACGCCATCAAAATAAAAGGTGAATTTAGCAAAATGAAAGTTCGCTCCGTGCCGGCGCAAAACAAGCCGTATCGGCCACTGGCCCAAGTTGCGAAAGAGCAAGCAGTATTTGAACTCGAAAATATCGATGGAACAATCGTTGGCTTTAAATGTCCGGCTTTTGTAAAAGGATTAAATGTACCCGGCTATCATTTGCACTTTATAAGTGATGATTTCAAAAAGGGCGGCCACATTCTCGATTTTATATTGACTAAAGCTGATTGCGAGTTGGATGTCTGCCATAAATATTTTTTAATCCTGCCGGACGAAAAAGACGATTTTGCCAATATAGACCTTTCGCAAAATCGCAGCGAAGAACTCGAAGCAATTGAAAATTAAAACAAACCTTGTGAAAGACAAAAAAATATGAAAAGAATTGTTATGTTGATGTTTGTAGCGGCTGTGATTTTTGGCGGTTGCGCCGGAAGAGATGCTAATCCTATTCCGTGTTATATAACTGGTGATGAAAACCTTAGCTGCGAAAATTTGAAAGAACAAGTAATTGAGCTTCAAGCTCAAATGTTGGAATTGCTTCCCAGAACCGATAAAACGCTGACCAATGCACTCTGGGTGGCAGGGGGGATGATGGTTTATGCTCCGTATTTGCTCGTTGATGCAAAGGACGCAGAGAAAATTGAATATGAGGCGTTCAGGAGACGGCATAATCGGCTGCTGCTTATCGCTGAGCGAAAAGGATGCGATTTTGGCGATGTAAAAGCCGAAGCAATACCGCGACTCGAACAGAGAAAAATAATTGATTTGACGACGGACTCTGGAACTCAGGAAAAATAAACTTACGTTGATTGTTTGGAAAAGAATATGAAAAAAGTAATAACAAAAATTTTTACTGTTGTGATTTTGGTTTTTTATTCTGGTGTGTTTCTGCTGGCGGCCGGTTGTGCGGCGCGTGCCTATAAAATGGTTCCGCTTGATTTGGAAGTTACAAACAAACATCCATATTCGGTGCGAGTCAATGACCCTGTAGGCGGCAGAGAAACAAGCATCTTCTGGAGTTCGCAAATTTCAAATTCAGCTTTTTCCGAAGCGATAACAGAATCGCTCGTAAAATCAAGGGTTTTCAAAACTGTAATCAAAGGCGAAGGGGCTGACTATATTCTCGATGTTACGATTTTGCATTGCGACCAGCCGGTACCGATGATTAGCTTGGATGTTGATGTTAAAATCGAAACCAAATGGATGTTGACAGATACGAAAACATATAAGCCGGTCTGGACGGAAACTTTTGAAACTACTTATAGGGAAAAACTGATTGATACCCTTTTCACGCAGGAACGAATCCAGAGAGCTAATGAGGGTTCAGCGAAAACGAATATAGCCGAAGGTATTAAAAGATTATCGATGATAAAATTTTGATGGAGGATGATGTATGAATAAGAGATTGTTAATCGTAGTTGTTCCACTTTTGATATTGGTTGGATGTGCAGCTGAATCGTCAAATATGGTTCCGGCGACTTTTGAAGTTACTAATAGACATCCATATAGTGTTAGTGTATCTGATTCTATAGGCGGAAGGAAAACCAATCCACTTTGGACATCACAGATTTCAGACTATGCCTATACTCAAGCCCTCAATGAAGCTCTTTTTCAATCGTGTGTATTTAAGCTCGTTATGAGGGGGGATGGCGCTGATTATATTCTTAATGTTACTATTCTTAGGTATGATCAACCGATAATAGGATTGGATTTTGATGTAAAAATGAATACAAAATGGGAGCTATTTGATGGCAAAACGCTAAAGCCGGTATGGTCTGATACTTTTAAGACTACTTACAGATCGAGATTAAGTGATGCCCTGATTGCTGCCGAGCGTCTTAAAAAAGCAAATGAGGGTTCTGCCAGGGTAAATATCGCCGAAGGCATTAAACGATTGTCGATGATAAAATTATAGTAGTTTGTTACAGCTAAACCGATGAGTGTTATTCCGCACTTGATGTGGAATCCAGACTTTTGACTATCTGGATTCCTGCTTTGGTTCGACGATGCTCACCACGGGCCGCAGGAATGACAAATTCTTAAATTATCTATGATAAAACTGTAGAAGAGAAATTATGGAAAATCACAAATTAGTATTGCCGGAGCATTTGAATCATTACGGCTATCTTTTTGGCGGATATTTGCTTAAATGGGTGGACGAATATGCCTGGATAGCTGCGACTCTGGATTTTCCGGGACATAATTTTGTTACGATAGGGCTGGATAAAGTTGAGTTCAAAAAGAGCGTAAGGCAGGGTGCGATTCTCAGATTTCTCGTTGAAAGAACGAAGAAAGGCGATACTTCCGTTGAATATAAGGTAAATGTTTTTTGTGGCCGCGGCGAAAAGGGAAAACAGGATTTGATTTTTTCTACGAATGTAACGTTTGTCAATGTTGATGAGCATGGCGGCAAAAAACAACTACTGGCCTGACCGCTAAATACATTTTCAATAGCTTTGCCGAAGCTGGTTATGTAAGCTATGCAAATCGAATAAGTTATTATCCAGTGAAATTCAAGCCAATATTGGCAGACCAACTAAAGTTGCATCGGTCATTATTGCCATATTTTTTCGATGTTCGTTGTTCAGGCATTCAATTTCCCACGGGGCTTCAAACAAATGGTTTTAGCAAATCAATCAATTGAGGAATGTTTTCTACGACTACCTTCCAGATTCGCTCCTGCTTAATTTCGCCGTATTCATGAATCAGGACATTACGCTGGCCGATAATTTGTCGCCATGGGATTTCAGGGTGAGCATTACAAAATGAATTAGATACCTTGTTTGCAGCTTCACCTATAATTTCCAGAGACCTTTCAATTGCAAGTTGTGTTCTTCGGTCATTTGAATATTTGGGAAAGTCCAGACCCAAACTTAGTTGTTCCACCGTTTTAGCGGCGTCAAGCATATCCCACAAATAAGCTGCATCTCTTTCGTCAGGCCGCATATATCACCTCGTTATTGCCGAGTATTGTCTGCCTGCGAAACGGATTTCTCAACGAATCTTTCTCGACTAAATCAACCTTCCGCCCAAAAATAAGCTTAAGCTCATCAATCATATCCACAAAATCAAACAGGCCCCAGCCGGAATTTTCCTTGAAACTGACCAGAACATCAATATCGCTGTCGTCTCGGAAATCTTCCGACAGAACAGAGCCAAACAACGCCATTTCTGAAATTTTCCATTTCAGACAGAAACCGTGTATTTTTTCCTGCGGTAATAAAATTTTAATTTGCCTCATATATTACCTCCAAAAAAACATTATACTTATAACAGCAGTAAAAACGCAAATATATTTTTGCAGCAGGGGACAAAGAATTGATTATTGATTATTTACTATTGATTATTGATTATTAATTATTGGATTTGGATAAAAAAGCCCGCCTGATTTTGTCAGGTGCTCAGTATTGCTTTTATTTCTCCGGTTAGAATCGGCAGATGATTCGTAACGGCCTGCCATACAATGGCCTCATCAACAATATCATAGCCGTGAATCAAGATGTTTCTGAATCCTATGATACGGTGATGCTCGGAAATCTTTTCCATTAGCTCGTTATCTGTATTTTTAATCCTGTTAAGAGCTTCTCCAATGATTTCAAAGTCCCTTTCGACAGCTCTCTTGATAACAGGGGTGGTTTGATATGTCTCGAACTTAATGCCTGAAACGAAATTCTCTATTTCCTCGGCTGCCTGAAGGATGTCAATTAGGTTCTTTCTTGTTTCATCGTTCATAAATAACAGTCCTTGTCCTGTCAATAGATTCTCTTAAGACGTGGTTTTTAAATTTCCTATCAACAACCAGGTCAACCTCTCGTTTGAAAATTTGTTCCAGTTGTTCTTTTAATTCAAAATACTTGTCAAAAAGGTCGATGTTTTCGCCCGAATCAAAAATTACCAAAACATCGACATCGCTGCTTTGAGAAAAATTTTGGCTCAAAGCAGAACCAAACAGGCCGAGTCGTTTGACTGGTAAGCGTCGACATACCCGCTCAATCTCCGGTTTGATTTTTTCTACATCAATCATAATCCATCTCTCGTTACTTGTAGTTCGCAGCGCTCATCGAATTATAACATTAATTCTACAGAACTAACTACGGAAAAGAAATAAAAAAAAGCCCCGCAGTTTCCCACAGGGCTTCAAATATCAAGAACAGTTAAATCTGCCCTTCGACAAGCTCCCTTCGGCGAACTCAGGGCAGGCAGAGTAGCTGCCTCTTGTCTTCACTACAAACTAAGTGTTACTAACAAATTGTCAGTGTTTGCGTCTGTGCAGCAGTAAGCCGCCAAGGCCAAGCAGGATTATCGTCGCCGGCTCAGGAACACCAATGATGCTGCCCGATGATATCGTGTCGCCACCACTCTGACCGCCGACAAGCCCTAAAAAGTTGGCATTGTCCCAACTGCAAAAGGCCGATGGAGCTATACCAAGCGTGTTGGCATATTCCTGGATAACGAATTCCCATGTCTCGCCAACTTCAAAGACAGCATCAGGGGTCATACTCTCGAAAAGCAGCGGTGTATTGAGCCCCCAATAGTCAATGAGGAACGCCTGTTCACCGTTAACCAGTTCAAGGTCGTCATTGGTGATGGTGGTTTCCGGATCCGAAACGTAGCTGACATCGTACCACTTCAAGCCGCTTAGGTTTGTCATCGTTATCAGAACGTTTAGACCGCCTTCATATTGCAGAGGGCAGGGAATGTACTCGATATAGGTCCAGGAAGCTTCTATCAACTCATCCTCTGGGAATCCTATACCTAATTCGTGTGACCATTCCGGCAGCGGGTCCTGCAGCGATGTCGGGTTCGGAGATTTGTCATATTGCATAGGTACGCCGACAGCAATTGAACCCAGCAAAAGCAGCAGACACAAACTTACAAAAATGAGCTTTTTCATGATTTTTCTCCTTCTCCTAAAATTTATGTTTAGAACGATTTATAAATATCTTAACAGACCTCCGGCCTGCTAAGTCAGCGCACCGCCCACGCATCTTAAAACGAAGAAAAAGTCAAAATGAAAAGAATATAAACATTGCCCCTACCCCTTACTAAAAGCAACCGTTAGTATTACTGCTATTTCTTAAAAGTCAAGAAAATTATCGGGAAAATGGACAGTTTTTAGTTGGGCGAATCGCAAGGCCATTAACTTCTCTTATATCAAGTGGATATGTCCTTGTCGGTAGGGAAATTGTGCAATAAAAAAAAAACCCTGCAGTTTCCCACAGGGCTTCAAATATCAAGAACAGTTAAACCAAGACAGTGAAAATGCCTGACATACCACAATCATGATAGCGCCGCCGTTACGACGACAGCTAAACAATACGATTGCGTTCTAGTATATCCCTAGAAAGGAGGTGATCCAGCCGCAGGTTCCCCTACGGCTACCTTGTTACGACTTAGTCCCAGTCATCAGGCTTACCGTCGGCAGGCGCTTCCTGGTAAACCAGGTTAGCAACCCGACTTCGGGTACTCCCAACTCCCGTGACTTGACGGGCGGTGTGTACAA
>JAGLSG010000085.1 GCA_023135865.1 Planctomycetota bacterium
GGTAGAGCACAGCTTTCGTAAAGCTGGGGTTGAGGGTTCGATTCCCTCCATCGGCTTTTTTGTTTTGGGATATGATCTTTAATTTTTAAGGGTGTCTCTAAAAATGTCATTGCGAGGAGTAAAACGACGAAGCAATCTCTGTCATTGTTTCAAAAGCGAGATTACTTCGCTTCGCTCGTAATGACAGAATGTATTTTTAGAGGTTGTCTTAATTTTACTGCTGGTCGAATTGCCCCTCTTCAAATGCCTTCTTCGCAAGGGCAGCAGCTCCGATTATGCCGGCATCTCTGCCAAGTGTTGCAAAGCATATTTCAACCGTTTCGGCCTTTAAGAACCAGATGTATTCACTGAAATAATCTCTGATTCTTCTAAGCAGTAATTTGCCGGCACCTATCATTCCGCCTGCATAAACGATTCTTTTGGGCTCGGTTATGTGCAGCATATTAACGCAGACAAGAGCAAGTGCTTTTGCGGTTTCGTCGGTGATTTGTTTTGCAAGTTCATCACCTGCGGCGAGATGCTCATAAACATCCTTACAGGTTATTTCACCTTTTTCATCGAGCACATCTTTCAAGCTCGATTGTACGCCCGCTTCAAGTGCTTCGAGTGCCCTTTTAGCCGTCGAGTTTGCCGAGGCATATGCTTCAACACAGCCCCTCTGGCCACAGCCGCACAGTCGGCCTCCCGGATATACTATCGTATGTCCCAACTCAGCTGCGTTGTCGGCAAAACCGTAAACCAGTTTTCCATCGCAGATTATTCCGCCGCCGATTCCCGTTCCAAGCGTAAAGAAAACCATATCGCTGACACCTTTTCCAGCTCCGAGAACAAATTCTCCCCAGCAGGCAGCGTTGGCATCATTTTCAAAAATCACGGGTTTACCGAGTCTTTCACTCAGCATTTGACGGATGGGAACATTTTTGAATTTCGGCATATTGGCAGCGGCGATTACTACGCCTTCTTTATAGCGAGCCGGCCCAGGAGCACCCATACCTACTGCGCTAACGTTGTCCAGGGAAAGATTTTCGCCGGTGAGAAGCTCTTCAGCTGTTTGTGCCATTTTACTAACTACCGCATCCGGCCCCATATCCGCCTGGGTCGATACAGATGTTTTGCCAATGATTTTAAGTTCGGAATCAAAGCATCCGATTTTGATATTTGTTCCGCCAAGGTCAACGCCGATAAAGATTTCGCTCATAGTTACTTTCACTCCCATTGTTTGTCGTTTATTTTGTTATCTTATCGCACATAAGGCCTGACAAGCGTTTTTTCTTGCGGAAGCACACTTTTGCGATGTTGTGCTGCAATTTTTGTTTTTCGCATCCCCCACTACAGATAGCCGTCAGGGTGCTTATCGTGCCATTGCCAGGCAGTGTAAACTATTTCTTCCAGCTCTGCAAGTTTCGTTTTCCATCCAAGTTCTTTTTTTGCCTTTGTTGCGTCAGCGAGCAGCACCGGCGGGTCGCCGATTCTTCTCTCTACTGTCGCAACCTTAAAATCTCTGCCGGAAACCATTTTTACCGTCTCAATCACTTCTTTTACTGAGTAGCCGGTTTCGTTTCCAAGATTATAAATCAATTCACGATTTCCGCCGAGTTTTTCCAAAGCCAAAAGATGCGCACTGCATAAATCTTCAATGTGAATGTAATCTCTGACGCAGGTTCCATCCGGCGTAGGGTAGTCTGCGCCGTAGATTTTTATTTCGCTTCGCTTTCCGAGAGCCGCTTCAATAATCAATGGAATAAGATGTGATTCCGGCTGATGAGCTTCGCCGAGTTGACAATTATTTCCAGCTCCCGCTGCGTTGAAATATCTGAGCGCTGCATAGCTGAGTTTTCCTGCACAGCTTTGATAATGGCACATTTTTTCGACAGCAAGTTTTGTTTCGCCGTATGGATTGATTGGTTTTTTTGGAGCGTCTTCTGTAATTGGTATTTTTTGGGGAATGCCGTAAACAGCTGCACTGCTGCTGAATACGAATTTTTCAACGCCCACAGATTCCATCGCACTTAGAAGTGTTTGCGTATTTGAAACATTATTTTTGTAATATCTCAGCGGCTGCTGCATCGATTCGCCAACTTCAATAAGCGCTGCAAAGTGCATTACCACTTCGATTTCATATTTTTTTAGTGTTTTAACGAGCAGCTCATAGTCAGCCAAATCGCCTTTGACAAATTCGGCTTTGCCGATTGCTTCTTTGTACCCCTTGCTTAAATTATCAAAAACAACCGGCTCTAATCCTGCGGCCAAAAGCATAGCGGTCATATTACTTCCTATGTACCCAGCTCCACCGCAGATTAGTATTCTCATAATTCGTATCTCGCCTGCCCGTCGTAGCTTTAGCGAAGACGGGTTGTTAGTTGGTTGTTAATTTTCTTTCAATGCGTTTTAGTATTTCCGTTTCGAGAATTTTATCTCTTTCGAGCTTGAGCCAAACGGCATTTTTTGTCTGCTGCTGGCCGCTTAGCTCGGTTTGAAATCTCGGCAAACGGCTGCCGGTCAATTGCTGCTCGGGCAAGCTCAATCGCTGAAGCTCTACATTACAATTTATACAAAGCTGCTGACCTTGCTTAATTGTATCGATTTGAACGATTCTGCGGATGCTGTGCAAATTAGCAAGTGCCTTATTTGCTCGGCCAATGTTATCTTTTCGCCAGAACTCGAAAAATTTCGCAGCAGCAAGCGGCTTTGTTAGAATGAATCCACGCTGACTGTCAGATTTGGCGATTGAAAACTCCATTTTGCCGAGAACCGTTTCAGCTGCCTTCGTTAATTGCTCATTGCTGGTATTTGCTACACAGATTTGAGAAATAGTTTTACTATTAGAATCGTACTTTTGCGAATTACCGCAGCCGGCAATAATGGCAACAAAAACCA
>JAGLSG010000086.1 GCA_023135865.1 Planctomycetota bacterium
AGATAAGATATAATCTGACAAAGACGGGCAAAAAAGCCGGCTCGAAAATGGCAGTTTTTGTACTTGAAGATTTACAGGGACAGGTTGATGTTGTTGTGTTTCCATCTGTTCTGAAAAAGTTTGAAGAGATTATTGTCGAAGATAAAATTGTTTTTGTAAAAGGCAAAATTGACAACCGAAGAGAGCGGCCAAATATACTTGCTGAAGAAATAATTCTTCTTGAAAAAGTGGATGAGAAATTTGATACAACCGTTAGGATAAAACTTGACTCGGCAGATGTTACGAGAGAAAAAGTAGTAACCATTAAAAGCATCTGCCAAAAGCATAAAGGCAAAAGTCCTGTTTATGTAGCTATAAAAACTCCGAAGGGCAAAATTAACGCAAGGGTTACCGGCGGCCTTTGCGTCAATCCTGATTTGGAGTTTTGCAAAAAAATGCGGCATCTCGTTGGAGCTGAAAATTTCCAGTTGAAAGCATAGATATACTGCTGTCATTCCTGTGAAAACAGGAATCCAGAGTAGTAACAATTTATATGGATTCTCGCCTTCGCGGGAATGACATAAAGGGCTTGCTGGTTTAAGTTTGGAAATAGTTTAAAAATTGAAAAAGGAAACACTTTGAAAAACAAATTTGCAGGAAAATTTATAGTTCTCGATGGGCCGGATGGCTGTGGTAAGACTACGCAAAGCGAACTTCTAACGAAATGGCTGGAAAACAGCGGCGTAAAAACAGCTTCTTTTCGCGACCCCGGTGGAACGGCTGTTGGTGAACAGATACGCCAGATTCTGCTGAATCCTGAGCATGCAGCGATGAGCGAAAGAGCCGAATTGCTGCTTTATATGGCTGCACGGGCACAATTGTGGAAAGAGAAAATTTCCCCTGCCCTTGAAATGGGCAAATGCGTTGTGCTCGACAGATGGCTTTCAAGCACATGTGCCTATCAGGGCTATGCCGGCGGATTGGGAATTGAAAATGTTATAAAACTTGCCACCGATTGTCTTGAAAGAGTCTGGCCGGATTTGACTATTGTGCTGGATATTGATTTGGATGTTTCGGCTCGCAGATTATCATCTACGCCTGACAGGATGGAACAAAAAGGCAAAACATATCACGCAAAAGTTCGTGATGGTTTTTTGAAACTTGCCAGAGGCAGAGAAAATTTTACGATTGTTAACGTTTCGGGTAGCATTGAAGCTGTTGGCGAAAAAGTTATAGAGACCGTAAATAAAAAGTTTTGAATTTTTATTGAAAATTATTCAAGTCGACCATTTTTGTAATAAATTTTAGCATAAGTGAGTATTAAGTTAGGAATTTAAAGCAATTTGTCATTCCCGTGAAAGCGGGAATCCAAACCGACGGATTTGCCCCTGGATACCTGCTTTCGCAGGTATGACAGTGTGGGTTGGCCAGTTTGAGAGAATTAAATATGTCTTTTGAAGAAATTTTTTGTCAGGACAAAGCTGTTTCAATTTTGCAGAGGGCTTTTGCATCTGACAAGATTGCACATGCTTATATTTTTTCCGGCAGCGAAGGTGTTGGTAAATTCAAAACGGCTTGCCAATGGTCAAAACTCCTGCTTTGTGAAAAACCGATTACGCAAAATGGTATTACTGACAGTTGTGGGCAATGCCCATCGTGCATAAAATTCCAAAATGGCTCTCATCCAGATTTTAATCATATTCGTAAAGAGCTGCTTGAATTTACCGAAGGCGGCAAAAGCAAAGCTGCACCAATTGATTTGCCAATTGCTGTAATCCGTGAATTTCTGATTGCAAAAGTGCCAACAAAACCCGTTTTTTCGCAAAGGAAAATTTTTGTTGTTTCCGAAGCTGAAAAACTAAACAAAAGCTCACAAAATGCACTTTTGAAAATTCTCGAAGAAGCGCCACAATACTGCTGCATAATTCTGCTTTGCACACGCCTTCAATCACTTCTCGCTACGACAAAGTCGAGATGCCAAATTGTGCCTTTTGCACCCATCAGCGAAGATAAAATAACTGACCAGTTAAAGCAAGCAGGAGCTGAAAAGAAATCATCGCAGTATTTTGCCCGGCTCGCAAACGGCAGTTTGGGCGTGGCTTGCAAGTTGGTTCAACTGGAATCAGAAGGTGCGGATTTTTATCAAACTAAAAAGGAAATAATACATTCTCTCTGCAATTTGTCGCTTAGCGATACTCTGAATCTGGCGGATAAAATTTTATCACAGGCCAAAACCATTTCCGAGATTTGGGCTAAACTGAATAAAGAAATGAGTAAGCCGGACATAAAACGTATGGTTGGAAAAATTATGGTTCGGATAATTATGTCAGCTTTGTATGACGCAATGCGGCTGGATTTTGTTCAATCCGAATTGCTCATTAATTTTGACCAGCTCGAAGACATAAAGAAATTGGCAGCTCGCTTTAACTGCGAACAGGCGGCGGAAAAAATCTCACAAGCCAATCAGGCGATACAACAGATAGAATCAAATGTTAATGAACGGCTTATTTTTGAGCGGCTATTGTTAAATGTGGCTGTTTCTGATAATATGGCCTGTTTGAATGTGCAGCGATAAATAATTAAAACAGGTAGTTAAAATGACAAATATGCCCGCAGGTAAATCAAAGCAGGGAAAAAATAAAAAATATATGCTCGTTCGCTACGGACGAATGGATACGCTTGGTTTTTTTGGGCACGATTTAAGCGATATTCCCAAGCTGCCCAGTCGTGCTGTAGTGGAGACCGAAAGAGGCCTTGAGCTTGGGTTTCTTGTAGGTGGACTCAGCCAGTACAAATCAGGGCAGTTTAAACTGAGTATGGAGCAGGTAAAAAAATATTTTAATGACAGCGGTGTGGACTTTTCGGTGCGGCAGGCAGGAAAATGTCTCCGTTTTGCTACAGCTGAAGATGTGAGTGAAGAAAAGCATTTAAAAAAAATCGCAGAAGAAGAGATGGTTTACTGCAGAAAATTTATCAAAGAGCTGAATCTGCAGATGAAAGTGGTTGATGCCGAGCATATATTTGGCGGAGAGCGGATAATTTTTTACTTTATGGCTGAATCCCGCATAGATTTTCGCGAACTTGTCAGAAAACTTGCCCATGAGTATCAAACACGAATTGAAATGCGCCAAATTGGTTCACGCGATGAGGCCAAGCTGCTCGGTGATTACGAAACGTGTGGTCAGGAATGCTGCTGTAGAAAATTTCTCAAAAATCTAAAGCCGGTCAATATGCGTATGGCAAAAATGCAAAAAGCAACGCTGGACCCGGCGAAAATATCCGGCTATTGCGGCAGATTGAAATGCTGTCTGCGATACGAAGATAAAACCTACACCGAGCTTAAAAAACGGCTGCCGAAGAAAAATACTAAAGTGAAAACCGGGCACGGCTGTGGAAATGTTATAAATACACAAATACTAACTCAGCTTGTTATGGTCGAACTGGAAAATGGCAACAAGGTCGGTGTAAATGTTGACGAAATTGAAATTATAAGTAAACCAACCACAAATCAGCGAAAACCAAAAGACAGACAGGTTAAAGATGTGCCAGCGAAAGATGAGCCGGTCAAGGACAACTCAGTCAAGAATAACTCAGCTAAAGATAAATCCGCTAAGGGTAAACCTGCTAAGGATTGACGCAAAGAATTTTAAGTTGTTTTTATTTTCAGGTTTTTTATGGAACGAAAAATTATTGCAACCTCAGCTTTGCCGTATGCCAATGGCCCAATACATATTGGCCATCTTGTCGAATATTTCCAGACTGATATTTGGGTTCGCTTTGAGAAAATTTGTGGTAACAAATGCCTGTATTTTTGTGCTGACGATGCTCATGGCACGCCTATTATGATAAGTGCAAGAAAGGCCGAGGTAGAACCCGAAAAATTTGTCGAGCGCATACACAAAGAACATAAAAAAGATTTCGATGGTTTTTTTGTTGAGTTCGATAATTACTACACAACTCATTCACCGGAGAATAAGGCATTTAGCGAATTGTTTTTTAACCGGCTAAACAAGCGAGGCTCAATTACTAAACGCAGCGTTGAGCAGAGTTATTGCAATAAATGCGAGATGTTTCTGCCGGACAGATTTATCAGAGGCACCTGTCCGAAATGCAAAGCCGAAGACCAATACGGCGACTCCTGCGATTGTTGCGGAGCTAACTATCAGCCAACTGAATTGGCCGAGCCGCACTGTGCAACCTGTGGTGAAAAACCCGTCCTAAAAAAATCCGAGCATTATTTTTTCAAACTGTCCGATTTCAAAGAGCAGCTGGTAGATTTGATTGCTTCCGGCTATACGCAGAAATCAGTAGCCAATAAATTAGAAGAATGGTTTGCCTCTGGCTTGAAGGATTGGGATATTTCACGCGACAAGCCGTATTTTGGTTTTAATATACCGGGCGAAAAAGACAAATTTTTCTATGTCTGGCTTGATGCTCCGATTGGCTATATGGCCAGTTGTAAAAATTACTGTGATAAAAATGAACTCGATTTTGAAAATCTCTGGAACAGCGGTGATTATGAGCTTTACCATTTTATAGGTAAAGACATTATGTATTTCCACGCTCTGTTTTGGCCGGCGATGTTGCTCGGTGCTGATTTTAGAGTTGCCGATAAACTTTTCGTTCACGGATTTTTGAATGTGAATGGTAAAAAGATGAGCAAATCAAAAGGCACTTTTATAAAAGCGGCTACTTACTTAAAGTATCTTGACCCGGAATTTCTTAGATATTATTACGCAGCTAAATTGACCGATGGCATTGAAGATATAGATTTGAGCGTAGATGATTTTGTCGGAAGGACAAATTCTGAGCTGGTTGGCAAATTTGCGAATCTGGCTTCTCGTTCTATTCCAATGCTGACTGGAAAACTTGACTCAACGCTCGGCGAATTGGATGGCGATGGAAAATCGCTAATCGAAGATTTAATCGCTGCTAAAGATTCCATTGTGGGAAATTATGAATCGCTTAAATTCGCCGCAGCTGTTCGCCAAATCAATGCTCTGGCAGATAAATCGAATAGATATGTTGAGCAGAATCAGCCGTGGGCAATGGTGAAAACAGATTTGGAAAAAACCAGGATAATTCTTACGGCGATAATAAATGCTGTTCGTATTTTGACGATTTACTTAAAACCAATTTTGCCAAAATATGCAGAGAAAGTGGAGAAAATTCTAAATGTTGAAAGTTTGCAATTTGCCGATGTTGAAAAACTTTTGGTAAATCACAAAATAAATAATTTTGAAAGATTGTTTGAAAGAATTGACAAAAAACAGGTGGAGAAAATGATAGAAGAGAGCAAAAACGGTTGCCAGGCAAGCGATAAAAGTAAAAACGAAGATTCGATTGAGCCGATTACAGCGGAATGTACGATTGATGATTTTGCAAAAATCGATATGCGAATTGCGAAGGTTTTGAAAGCGGAATCAGTTGAGGGAGCTGATAAACTTTTGCGGTTGCAGCTTGATTTGGGAAATTGCCAAAAAGAAGTCCTCGCTGGAATAGCCAAAGCGTATAAACCGGACGAGCTTGTGGGTAAAATTGTGATTTGTCTGGCTAATTTGAAGCCGCGTAAAATGAAATTCGGCGTTTCCGAAGGTATGATTCTCGCGGCTGGACCCGGAGGAGAAGATATTTTTGTTCTCTCGGCAGACAGCGGTGTCAAACCCGGCCAAAGGGTGGGTTAAAAGTTCCGTAAAGGTGATGTAATGAAAAAAGAACTTGAAAAAATTGCTGAAGAAGATGGCAGATTTAGTCCAAGAGCAATAAAATTTGTTTATTATGGCCTTGGCTACACTGCAAAAAATACCATAGCTAAGCCAGACCATATTAGTGGTAAAACCCTTTGTATGGGGTTAAAACAGCTCGCAATAGAAAAATGGGGTATGCTTGCGATGCTCGTGCTTGATAGCTGGGGCGTTAGAACCACAAAGGATTTTGGTGAAATTGTTTATATGATGATAAAGCATCAATGGATGAGTGCTCAGCCAAACGATACTATCGATGATTTCAACGATGTATATGATTTTAAGGATGTTTTCAAAGAGCAGTTTACTTTCTAACACAGCTTAAAATAAAAAATAGAGATTTTTGTTGTGGATTAAAGCATAAGCGGGCATAATGAGGGGCTGACACGAGCGGCCATAGAGAAATGCCCGAAGTTACTGACTAATTGATGGCGGTTTTGATTGGCTGCTGGTATAAAAGTTAACTGACAAAAACACCAAGGAGCAGCGTAAATGGGCCCTGTATTAAACGGGTTGGTAAAACTTCAAAGCGTCGAGAATCAACTGCGAGCAGCCAAAGCAAAACTCGTTCGATGCAGAAGAAATGTGGTTATACAAGAAAATCAAATCAGAGCACTTCAAAATTCACTTGAAGCCAAGCATGAAGAAATTCAGCTCACCAAAATTCAGTCCGATAGATTGGAGCTGGAGATTAAAACAAGAGATGAAGCGGTAGCTAAATTAAGAGCTTCACTTAATATAGCAAAGACAAACAAAGAGTATTCAGCGGTTTTAACTCAGCTGAATACGACCAATGCCGACAATTCCAAGATAGAAACACAGGTGCTGGAGTTATTGAAAAACATCGAGCTTGATGAGGCCAACTTTAAAAAAATAGAGCAGGACATAGACGAGCAAAAAGGCAAACTCGACGAGATACGAAAAGAAGCTGAAGTGCTTGCTGTTAAATACGAAGCTGAGATTGCCGAAATTCAATTGGAGTGGGATCAGCTTTCAAAAACTATTCCTTCTGAAATGTTGGATGTTTTCAATCGTGTTGCTGAAACATATGACGGCGAGGCGATGGCTACCGTTGAAAAGCAGCCGGGAAAAACGGAGAGCTACGGTTGTGGCGGCTGTTTTATGGGTATTACTGCAGAATCGGTTAATTTGCTTATGACAAAGGATGAGATAATTCGATGTCCGAATTGTACGCGAATACTTGTTCTTGGTGATTCATAAAACCAAAACGATTAGTAATTATTCACCAATATTATAATCGATAATTAAAAATCAATTAACATCGGAGCTGGTGCGGTTTGGATAAAGTGATTATTTATACCGATGGTGGCAGCAGGGGTAATCCAGGGCCAGCAGCTGCGGGATTTGTTTTGAGCGATACAGCCGGACAGCAATTACAAGCCAACGCCTTTTACATTGGAAAAGCTACAAATAACGTTGCCGAATATACAGGAGTTATTAAGGCACTTCAGGCGGCTGGCGATATTCAAGCAAAAGAAGTAACTCTTTTCAGCGACAGCGAATTGCTTGTTCGGCAAATCAATGGTAAATACAAAGTTAAAAGCGAATTGCTTTTGCCTTTATTTAAGCAGGCGGTCAAATTGCTCGGCGGGTTTGAAAGCTGGAAAGTAAAACATATTACAAGAGATAAAAATACCCGAGCAGATTTGCTTGTGAATCAGGCGATGGATTTGAAAAGGGATGTTGTATCAAAGCCGGCAGTTAGCAAAGTGCGAGCATCGATTAAAAAACCGATTCGGCTTGGCGTATTAATCAGCGGCGGCGGAAGAACGTTGATAAATATCGCTGAATGTATTAATAAAGGCACGCTAAATGCCGAAATTGTTCTTGTGATAAGTTCACGCTGCGATGCAGTTGGCGTTGAGAGGGCAAAAGCTGCTGCAATGAATGTGAAAATTATTCGTAAAAAAGATTGTGCCGGAATAGATGAATTCAGCGAATCGATAGAAAACGAACTTAATAATGCAAAAGTTGATTTAGTAATCCAGGCCGGCTGGCTGTGTTTGTGGAAAATACCTGAAAATTATACCAGTCGTGTTATGAATATCCATCCAGCACTTCTTCCGAGCTTTGGAGGAAAAGGGATGTTTGGCCATCATGTACACGAAGCCGTTCTTGGGGCAGGTTGCAAAATAAGCGGCTGCACAGTACACTTTTGCACAAACGAATATGACAAAGGGCCAATCATCATTCAGCGATGCTGCCAGGTCAAAGATGACGATGATGCTGACGCTTTGGCAGTGAGGGTTTTTGAGCAGGAGTGCATTGCTTATCCCGAAGCGATAAAGTTGTTTGCTGAAAATAAATTACTTGTTCAAAACGGCAAAGTAAAAATAAAAAAATAGAGCCAAAAAAACAATTGATTCCAGAGCACAAAATATGCAGAAACGACAACGAAATATTTTGATGAATTTTTCAGCGGTGATAATTGTTACGATTATCGCTGTTGTCGCGATGATAAATTTAAGGGCGTGGATAAATCGTTCTGAAGCGATGCGGGCAATGGAGCATCTTGGAAAGATAGTGCTTGATTATCGCAGTAAGTATAACTCGGTTCCACCACAGTCATATGTAGATGATGCAGAAAAAAAATTAATCGGTTCTGTCCGGCTCGGCCAATTGAATTACAGAGCATTGTGGATAGATTTCGGAGCTTCGCCCGAAGAGGTTTTGGCCTACACAGAGAAAGATTACCACTCGTTGTTCGTTGGAAGTGGTTTTGTAGTTCTTCGGCTGGATGGAAGTGTTCAATGGCTGCCAAAGCAGGAATTTGAAAAGCTCCTCAGTAAGCAGCAGAGTCCTGAAGAGCTTCAAATGATAAGTGAAAAATATTAAAAATGCTCTAACAGCTGTAGGTATAGTGTTCACGATTGAATTTCCCCGTTTGTACGCGGGTAAGTAGCTTAAAAATAAGCAGTTATGGCTTTGTTCGCGGACATTTACTACCCTGAAGGGTATAAAATAAATTCCTATTTCGTTTTTGCTACAGTATGTTTGTCTGCCTTAGCTTCCTTTTTGTTTGGTTCCGGTTTTACTTCAAAGCCCTCAAGTTTCAAATGTTCTTCGTCTCTGACCTCAATTTTTATAAGGTTTTTACCTTTGAATTCGCCAGCTAAGACAGCTTCAGCGAGCGGATCTTCTATGTAGTGCTCGATTGCTCTTCTAAGCGGCCTTGCTCCGAATTCCGGATTGTAGCCCTTTTCGATTAGAAATTCCTTTGTCTGCTCGGTCAATTCCAGCTTCAAGCCGTGCTCGGTTAGCCGTTTGAATACTTTGGCAAGCTCGTAATCGACTATAGTTTTCAAATCTTCTTTTGTCAGGGATTGAAAGACTATTGTATCATCGACTCGGTTAAGAAATTCCGGCCTGAAATGTCGTTCGATTTCTTTCTGTAGCATTTCCTTCATTTTTTCGTAATTTGCTTCAGCTGTTTTTTTACCGAATCCAAATCCGCTCTGGCTTTTAATTAGATCAGCTCCTATGTTGCTGGTCATAAGAATGATGACATTTTTGAAATCGACGTACCTTCCAAATCCATCTGTCAGTCGGCCTTCCTCCATAATTTGCAGCAGTATGTTATAAACATCTGGATGTGCCTTTTCTATTTCGTCGAGCAGTAATACGGAGTAGGGTTTTCGTCTGATTCTTTCGGTCAATTGTCCGCCTTCTTCGTAGCCGACGTATCCTGGAGGGGCTCCGACTAATCTACTTACGTTGTGTTTTTCCATAAACTCACTCATGTCCAGCTGGATGAGCGAATTTTCATCTCCGAACATAAATTCAGCGAGCGCTTTTGCGAGCAATGTTTTTCCTACGCCACTTGGCCCCAGCAACACAAAGCTTCCCATTGGTCGGCCTGGATCTTTTAATCCACTTCTGCTTCGTCTTACAGCTTTTGATACAGCTGTAATCGCTTCGTCCTGTGAAACAACTCGCTTGTGCAGTTCGGTTTCAAGTTCGAGCAGTCGTTGTGTCTCTTTTTTCTCAAGCCGTGTCAGTGGCACGCCGGTCATTTTGCTGACAACTTCAGCGATAATTTCGGTATCGACTATTCCCGTTTCTTCTTTATTTTTTTCGTACCATTCTTTATGCAGCTTATTTTTTTTGTCAAGCAGTTGTTGCGACTTGTCCCTTAGCGCAGCTGCTTGTTCGTAATCGGCGTTTTTAACTGCCTCGTCTTTTTGACTCTGTAGTTTTTCGATTTCTTTTTCTATTTCAGCCATATCCGGCGGCTGAGTCATATTTTTAAGCCGCACTCTTGCACCGGCTTCATCGACTACGTCTATTGCCTTGTCCGGCAGGCATCTTCCGGTGATATATCTTGTTGAAAGTTCTATTGCCTGATAGAGTGCCTCATCTGTGAATTTCACTTTGTGATGGCTTTCGTATCTGTCCTGCAGTCCCCTTAGAATGTCGAGGGCTTCTTCTTTTGAAGGCGGCTCAACCACTATGGTCTGAAATCTTCTTTCCAGAGCACTATCTTTTTCGATATGTTTTCTGTACTCATCAAGCGTGGTAGCTCCGACGCACTGCACTTCTCCTCTTGCGAGAGCTGGTTTTAGTACGTTTGATGCATCGATAGCGCCCTCGGCTCCGCCGGCCCCGACAAGCGTGTGAAGCTCATCGATGAATAGCACGACGTTTTTCGCTCTTTTGACTTCGTTGATTACAGCTTTTATTCTCTCTTCGAATTGGCCGCGATATTTTGTTCCAGCCACCATCATCGCGAGATCCAGAGCTACGATGCGTTTATCTTTGAGTATTTCAGGAACTTGTTTTTTTATGATTTGCTGGCTAAGCCCTTCCACGATAGCTGTTTTGCCAACGCCTGCCTCGCCGATTAGAACGGGATTATTTTTTGTTCTCCTGCACAATATCTGCACGAGTCGCTCGATTTCATCTGCTCTTCCGATTACCGGGTCGAGTTCATCTTCTTTTGCCAATTCGGTCAAATCTCTTCCGAAGCTGTCAAGTGCAGGCGTTTTACTTTTTGCTTTTCTTGCCATTGCCGGATTCATTTTCATTCCAATATCTGCCGGGTCAGCATCAACACCTGCGCCGAGCAAATTCAGCACTTCCTGGCGTACATCTTCGAGTTTCAAGCCGAGATTCATAAGCACTTGAGCTGCGATGCCCTCGCTCTCTCGCAATAGGCCAAGCAGTATATGTTCTGTTCCGACGTAATTATGGTTGAGCGTTCTTGCCTCTTCGATTGCGTATTCGACGACTTTTTTTGCTCTTGGCGTTTGCGGCAGTTTTCCCATCGTAACCATATCCGGGCCGCTCTTGACGAGCTTTTCAACTTCGAGCCGTAGTTTTTTTATGTCAACGTCGAGGTTCTTTAGAACGGTAGCTCCTACTCCGCTGCCTTCCTTGACAAGGCCGAGCAGGATATGTTCTGTGCCGATGTATTCGTGATTAAATCTCTGCGCTTCCTGATTGGCCAGCGCCATAATTTTTCGTGCTCTGTCTGTAAAGCGTTCAAACATTTTTTACCTTTCTGCAGGTAGTAATTTAGTTATATTGTACCAAGTTTGGTTTGGCTGTCAAACACCAGCATAATAACCTGCCATGGCTGCTTATCTACCTCTAATATGTTTTAATTTCTTGTAATGTTCAATTTATCGGCAAAAAACAGTTCTTACTTTCCAAAAACAGCGGTTTTATTTGGGTTTATTTTAGTTTAAGTGGACAGGTTTTTTGTAATTTTCTTGCATAAAGCCGTTTGGGCAATATCATAATTACAGTTATAGCATTTGGCATATTTTTGCATTTGCTGAAAAGGCGGCTTTTCAACATTCAAATTCAGGGAGATAGAGTAATGTTCAAACCAAACTGTCTAAAAAGCGTGATTTTATCGGTACTGCTGATTTCGGTTATTTTTTCTGCGGACATTTATGCAGCTGACGAATTGCTGGAGCTTATTCCAGCGGATAGTTTATTTTGTGTTCGGCTGAATAATTTTGATTATACGCTTGGCCAGATAGACCAGTTTCTTGCCGGCGCTTCGCCAATGCCGATGGGAGTTTCGATGATGGCTCGTATGCAGCTGGCCGGCTTTGTGGGCGACCCGATGCTAAGCAACGTCAATACTGCTGGCAGTTTTGCGATTTTTGCAGTAGCTATGCCTGCTTCCGCTGAATCACCGCAGGCCGCTGCAATGCCTGACGTTTTTATTGGCGGCGTTATGCCGATTAGCAATTTTCAGCAGTTTGCAAGCAGCAATGCAAATTGCAGCGAGCCGGATGCTAAAGGAATTTGCGAACTTACCAGTAACAATTTTTGTAGCCAGCAAAAAATGCTGATTACAAAAACTGGAAACTATGCTTTGATTACTTCGCCGGGCAATTACGACAATCTTGTAATTGTTGCAAAATCAATGCTGTCCAAAAAAGCAGGGCTTTCGAGCGTAGTGGATATTGATACGGCAAAACTTTCTGCTTCGGAGCCGCTCTGGATTTTCGGCAATGCCCGGCAGGCGAAAAATTCTTTTGGAGAAATAATACTTGGCCAATTGCAGCAGTTCAAAATGATGGCGGCCAATATGGGTTCAGCCGGTGCCGCTGGAGGCGCACCTCCAGCTGAAATAATGAATTTGTACATTGGCCTTATCGAATCACTGATGAATGAAACCAAATCTCTTAGCATAACCATCAACCCAAAATCAAGTGTTCTTAATTTGAAAGCCGTTGTAGCAGCGGTTCCATCAACCGAGATGGCTGACATTTTTACTTCCGGCCTTTCAGCTAAAAAGGAAAACAAACTTCTTAGCTACTTTAATGATGATGCAATGATGAATGTTGCATGCAAAATGGATTCGCCATTCTTCCGAAAGCTCAACATTAAAAGTGCTGATTTGTTTGCCTCTGTTCTTAGCCCGACAGATGCAAATACAAAAGTGATAGACATTAAAGCTCTCGTAAATGATTCGTTTGATGCAACCGGTGGCGATATGGCCTTTTCCTTTTTGACAGATGCCAATGCTGCCAGCGGAAATCCTGGCTTTGCAGGCCAATATATTTTTGAAGTTCGCGATGCAGATAAATTCAATAAAGTTATGGATACTTCTGCGCAGCTTGTAAATACGACAATGGCCGGGTTCTGTAATAATAAGATGGGAATGGAAGTTAATTTTGTCATAAAGCGAAATGTTGACAAATACAAAGGCGTTTCGATAGATTCAACTAAATTTGCATTTAAAATAACAGACCAGAATTCACCGGAGGGTCAAATGATGACCTCTATGTACGGCGATGGCCTCGATTACAGACAGGCAATGGTTGGCAAGTTATGCGTTTCCGCTTTTGCCGGCGATGCTGATGCGACCATAAGAGAATTGATTGATACGGCAAAAGCTAATTCTGCGCAAATGCCGCAAGGCGTAAAAGCCGCCACGTCTTTGATTGCCGATTCGGCTACTGCCGATTTTATGGGTACATTGAATTATATTCGTATGCTGAAAATGATGACTTCTTGGATGCCGATGCCTGCTGGAATGAATAGGCCGCAAATAAATACTCAGACAAGCAGCTGCATTGCTTTTGCCGGCCGAGCCGGTTCAGGCAGATTGACTATAGATATTGCTTTGCCGAAAGAGCATTTAACGGAGATTATGGCAGCTGTTATGGCTATGCAGCAACAGATGATGATGCAACACCAACAACAAATGATGCAACAACAGCAGCAAATGCAGCAGCAGGGTGGCGAAAATATGTACAAACCTGAACCGATTGAATAGCTGATGATTACCGGCTACAACAAAAATTAAGGTAACCTCTAAAAATACGTTCTGTCATTGCGAGCAAAGTCTTGAGCCTGTCGAAAGGCGTAGCGAAGCAATCTCGCCTTTGAAGCAATACCAAAGATTGCTTTGTCGTTTCACTCCTCGCAATGACATTTTTAGAGGTGCCTTTAAGTAGTACTGAGCAATTAAAAGGGTTGGTCTGTAAGCCGGGTTCTGTAAATGACAGTCATTTATCTTGGCCGGCAATTACTTGCCGGCCTAAAGCGACCTACCCGCTGACATTGCCCGAGCCGAGCGTCAGCATATTTGGTCTTGCAGGCGGTGGGGTTTGCCCTGCCGAAACCGTCGCCGATTTCGCGGTGTGCTCTTACCACGCCATTTCACCATTGCCTGTGTCTGCTATTGCGAACCATCGGCTGTGTATTTTCTGTGGCACTTTCCCTGAGGTCATCCCCGGTGGCTGTTAGCCATCACCGTGCTCTATCCTGCCCGGACTTTCCTCCCGGCATCGCCGAAGCGACACTGAGCGACTGTCCAACCAACCTTTTTAATTGACTTGTAGTTATATTGCTATTGATTATTTTTTATTACGTATTCTAAATTCTGTATTTTATTTCGGGCATTCGGCATCATCGATTTTTGCCGGTTTTGGCGAATCGTCTTTTTCGAACAGATGCTCAAATGAACCGAGTTTTATCTTAACACTGGCAATATCGTCCCAGATAGTCATAAGGACTCTGCCTTTGTCGAGACTTAAGTGGTCAAATTCCACGCCTTCCGGCTCGTGTAATTTCGATGCTTCCGCAGGTGATTTATCCAGCTTCAGCAAAACAGCTTCCATTGCCTGATTGACGAGCATTCCGCAAATTGCAAGCTGTTTATTGTCGAGTTCGACACGTGACATGTCATCACGAAAACTCTTCAAAACCTGCCTGAATATGGCAATTCGTCTTGCATTTTCGCTATTATATGGTTTTTCGAGCACATCTTTTGGAATGACTACTCTGCACTTGAATTCAAAGCCCATCCACGGCTCTCTGAATAAAATCTTTGGTTTTTCATCTTCGATTAACAAATATCTTCGCTGAGCGGTCAGCGTATCTTCATCAAAGGCAACCATTTTGAACCAGAGCTTGTAGCCCTCTTTCTTTTGGCCTGCTGAAGCGATAACACTTTTGCTTTGGCTCAAAAGTTCATAATCCGGCAGATAAATTTCATCCAATGCTTCGGCTGTGTCGGTTTCTTTTAGCACTATTCGATAGTAGTTTCTGGAAACCACTTCATCAGATGGTCCTTTTTCCGGGTTTATAAATTCCAAAACATCGAGAGTGGCACAGCCGGAAAAACAAACAACGCTGCAACACAAAAGCATTAAGATACGAAAAAAGCCATTTTTCGAGCAGTTGCATACATTCTTTTTTAGGCCCTGGTTTTGCATTTTTTGCCTTCCGTTTTCGTTTTACATTTCCTTGGATTCAATCCACTTCATCATTTTTCGCAGTTTTCTGCCTACTGTTTCCAGCTGGCTGTCGTGGTCTTTTTCGTAGAGTGCCTTGAAATTCTTTGCTCCCGAATTATATTCATCGACCCATTCTTTTGCGAAAGCTCCGGATGTGATTTCAGCGAGAATCTTTTTCATTTCTGCTTTTGTTTTGTCCGTTACTAATCTTGGGCCTCTCGTCAAATCGCCATATTCAGCTGTATTTGAAATGCTGTATCTCATATAGCTCATTCCGCCTTGATACATAAGGTCAACGATAAGTTTAACTTCGTGCATACATTCGAAGTAAGCGATTTCCGGCTGATAGCCGGCCTCAACGAGCGTTTCAAAACCAGCTTTAATTAGCGAAGCCAATCCACCGCAAAGCACACACTGCTCGCCGAAAAGGTCGGTTTCAGTTTCTTCTTTGTATGTTGTTTCGATAATTCCAGCTCTTGCTCCGCCGATTCCATTGCCCCATGCGAGTGCGATTTGTTTTGCATCGCCGGTCGCATCTTTTTCAATAGCTATGAGACAAGGCACACCGCCGCCTTTTACGTATTCGCTGCGAACCAAATGGCCGGGTCCTTTTGGAGCAATCATAACAATGTTTATGTTTTCTGGCGGCGTAATATACTTAAAATGAATATTAAAGCCGTGACAGAAACCAAGCGTCTGGCCTTCAGTTAGATTCGGAGCAATGTGTTCTTTATAGATTTTTTGCTGAAGCTCATCCGGCAGTGTTATAATAATCAGTGCCGCTCCTGCCATTACCGTTTTTATGTCCGCAGGCGCAAAGCCGTGCTCTTTAGCGAGGTTATAATTGTCAGTTCCCTCAACTTCTGCTACGACCACTTCAACGCCGCTGTCTCGCAGGTTCTGGCTGTGAGCATGACCCTGACTTCCGTAACCGATAACCGCTACTTTTTTGCCCTTCAACACATCTATTGGTGCATCAGCTTGATAATAAATTGTTAATGCCATTTGACAGATTCTCCTTTTACTCTTTAACAATCGGCTCTAAAAAAGCCGTTTCTGAAAATTCATAGCACAAAACGCACCCCATCTTAATAATCCAGATTACGGTTTAAGTCAAGACAAAATCTTATTCACCATCGTTGCTAATCGGCTTGTTAAGCTGCTTTTGCCAGCGTTCTAACTGCCTCTGCCACATTGGCCGCTTCTGGCCTATTTCTATTTTGCTTAGAGCAGTTAGCATTGTATTTGGGTCTGAAGTGGGATTTGGTTTGTTGAAATAATCGTCAATTGAATGCGTAATAGCATCATCTGATTTGAGGTCTTTTGCGAGCAGATAATTATTTACCAATTGAGTTGCCGCTTCGAGATTTGGCCATTTGAGATAAACTTCGAGCAGAGAAGTTAGAATGGCATCTTTTTTTTCCGGCTCAATCGCCGTTTCCCGCAGCATACCAAGATATTCAGCTGCCTGCTCAAACTGACTGCTTTTGATGTAGAGCGATGCCAGTTTCTCTCTTGCATTTTCGAGCATTCCAGCTTTATTTTCGCCCGCTGCTTTTAGTTCTGCGATTTTCAAAAAGGATATTTTTTGTTCGTCCGGCAATCTGGACATAGCGCCTTGCGAATCGAATTGTTCCAGCCACGGACTTAAAGCGTTGGCTTGTGAGCGCTTGAAAATTTTAAGCATTGCCTGCCAGGCCGATTCTGATTCAGCTGTTGAGCCGACTTTTTCGAGCAGCCAGACAAGGTCATTTTCCGAACCGATTTCTCCTGCAAGCTCGGTCAGTTTTTTTCTTATTAAGGGACTACTGTCATTTACGAAATCTTTTCTCAATGTTTTGAGTGCCTCGGATTTGTCAATGTAGATTAAACCATCAACCGCCGCTTCGCGAACCATATTTGATTCATCCTGCAAGCCATCTTTGAAAAGCGGCTCAAAATATTTAGCAGATTCGGTTTTGTAAACACTTTTAGCACACAAACCGGCCATTGTTGCGAGCAGTTCACCTCGCAGAGCAGCGCCTTGGGGCTGGGTTTTCTGTTGCTCGTATCTTTTTACGAGCAGGTCGAAATAAATTTCAACCTCTGCTGCATCCAAGCCGTTTTTCTCAAGCAGTTTTCCTATTACTTCAGCGCCTTTCTGAGCTTTTTTCGCATCCGGCTGTGAAAGATAATCAGCTGCAAATCCAAGAGTTTCCTTTCTTATTTCAGGCGCAACGGTTATTTGTGAATTCGGCAAAAATGCGTAGTAGCAGGCACCTCCGAGAGCAGAAAATAATTCCATTTGGACATGCTCGTCGGTTTCAACTTTTAATTGTTCAAGCAGTTTTTCAGCTGAATCCAATTGTCCCATCAGCGATAATAGTTTTGCGGTTTTCAGCCGAACATCTCTATCGTTGTCGCCAACCAAGCCGATTAGAACAGGGCCTAACTCGACTGGGAATTTAGAAGCTGTTCCAACTCTCCACTGCGAAACCATATCGAGCGCCCATAATTTGACAGTCACTTTTTCGCTGGCCAAATGCCCGGAAAGAAATGCGCTCTTTTGCGTATCATCGCTGATGTTTTCGTAAAGTTTTCCAAGCGAGGCAAGATACATTTGCCGCCAAGCGTCTCGCTCGCTTTCGAGTATTTTCATTTGTGATTCCTGACGAATCAGCCAATCGCGAAGGAATTCATTTCTGCCTTTTCTCTTTAGTTCTTCGACAATTTGTTTTCTTGCTCTTGCGTTTTTGCCCGCCGGTACGCCGAGAGATTTTAGTGCGTCTTTGGCAGCAGCAGCGACTGGCGGCTGCGTATTGTCGAGCAGTTCCAGCAGTTTGAAAATAGCCCTCGTGTCCGGCTGAAGTTTTAATGCGTAAACCACATTCACTCTTGCCGAAGCTGCAAGCGAAGTATCAGCTGCTGTTGTTTCAAGCCGATTTGCTATTTTGTCATATTCAAAAATCAGCATTGCTTCTGCGGCCAGTTTTGCAGCAGCTGAATCTTCAGCAGTTAGAACTGCAAATAACGGCTCGATAAAATCTTCCTTGGCGGATATTTCTTCCTGAGTTGCTCTGGCCTGGCTGAGTGCTTTGCAGATAGCTATTTGTGCAGCGATATTTTCTTTTTGCGTAAGTGCTTCTAAAAGCGTCCGTCTTGCAGCTGGTTCGGGACTAACCAGTATTACGCCGGCTGCATCGATACGTATCTGTTCGCTGCTGCCCTTCAAAAGCGCATCCTGATTTATTTTTAACTGTTTGCCCGGCTTTGGCTCTTTGATTGATGTTTTTGGATAAACGGATTTATTTCTGCCTACGTTTGCCTCCTGGCAGCCGGCAAGCAGAAACAATACTATAATAATATGTAAACGCCATAAACTCATTTGAATCACCTTAAAAATGGGTACTCATCCCGGTTATCATAAAACAAAACAACTAATAATGCAAAAATCAAAATGCAAAATGTAAAATTAAGGATTCCATCGCCGTTTTGTGGCGATTCCACAATTTTGACTTTTAAACTTTAAATTTTAAATTTTCTTTTACGGTCTTGGATGAAATTTCCTGTGAACACTTCTTAATCTTTCCTGGTCAACGTGCGTATAAATCTGGGTGGTGGCAATGTCCACGTGTCCGAGCATCTCCTGCACGCTTCGCAAATCAGCTCCGCCGGCCAGTAAATGTGTTGCAAAACAATGGCGAAGTGTGTGAACGGTCAATTTTCCCGGCATACCTGCTCTTAGTGCGTATTTTTTTATTAACCGCCAGATTTCTATACGACCCATCGCTCGGCCGGTTCGCGAGAGCAGCAGGAAATCACCGCTTTTATTGTTTGGCTTATTTAATTTCGGCCTCAAATTTCTTAAGTATTCAATAGTTGCTGCGATGGCGGTTTTGCCGACAGGAATAATTCTTTCCCTGCCGCCTTTGCCGAGACAGCGAAGGTAGCCAACTTCAAAATTCAAATCGGAAATTTTCAGGCCGGCCAGTTCGCTCGCCCGAACACCGGTTGCATAAAGCAATTCGAGTATGGCTTTGTCTCGCAGGTAAAACGGCTCTTTTGGCGAAGGGGCTTCCAATAATTGTACAACTTGTTTTTTACTGCAAACGACAGGCAATCTTTGCCATAGCTTTGGTGCTTCAAGTAATGATGCAAAGTCATCTTCTATGCGGCCGGTTAACACGCCAAATCGAAGCAGCATTCTTATTGCAATAAGGCCTCGCTTTACTGAACTTTCAGCTTTGCCACTTTTGGTCATAAGCTGCACATAGTTTTGAATGGCAGCCGGATTTATCCCGCCGAGCGATGCTATTTTTTCATCTTGACAGTACTCGATAAAATATTTCAAATCGCATCTGTAAGCCGAAATTGTATTGGCAGCGAGACCTGCCTCAACAGTGAGATATTTAAGGAAATCTTCAACATCTTTTGTCAGTGGTGAGCGGTTCGAATCCGCCAATGCAAAGTTGCTGGATTGTTCGCAAGCGTCATTGTGTTTAACTAAGGGCATATAAGCATAATATCGGCGTAGCGGCGGCAGCAGCTTTAATCGCCAAATTGCCAAAAGAATGCAAAATTGGCACTTGAGTTTGATTTAAGTCAAAGCTATAATCGGCGACAGTTTCTACAAGCAGAAAAAAAGCAGAGGCCAAAATGAATAAAGTCAAATCATTAACAAAACTATTACTACTTTTGGTTTTTGTTGCCATTATTGCCGG
>JAGLSG010000087.1 GCA_023135865.1 Planctomycetota bacterium
GTTCGTATCAGGACGGCTTGACAGCGGTCGTGCAAGGCAATCCGCCCGGAATGGAAATCACCGAGCAGGAAATTTACGGCGATTTACTCCTTAGAAAGCCAGGAGCAGATGAATTGAGCAGTCCGCGAAAAGAGCCGGACCTGCCAATTATTTATTCAGGACTCAACGCAGCTGACACCGTTGAAGGAGCTGGAAATAAAAACCACACCAACGGAACGCCGATGACAATTTTGATTCCGAATCTCGACAGGCACTTCATCCACATCAAGCAGTATCAGGATACAAATCGCACGCCTCGTCCGGGACATGCTTCATTCGCCTCATTCGCAAAATACGGGCCGGATGATGATGCAATCGGAGCCGGATTATTTAGCGGAAGATACACTTCCACAATCGTAGCCGGCGGCTATGTGGCCAAAAAAGTGCTCGAAAAATGCGGAATAAAAGTCTTCTCATATATTAAAGAAGCGGCTTCAGTAAAATGTCCTGAGATGGATTACGATAAAATCTACGACCACACGCAGCGTTATAAAAAGATGCGGCACGACCATGACCCGTTCTATCAGGAAATTTATGTCAAAGGCAGAATCACGCCGGAAATGCGTTTTCTGGAAAAGGCAAGAATTTTTGGCGAAATTGAAAATGAAATAGAAGTCATTCGTGCAAAAACTCCCGAAATGAATCCAGATAAAATTATGGAAAAATACGGCGTTGATGCAATCCTGAACTGCCCTGATAATAAAGCGGCGGCGGCAATGGTTGAGGCCTGCAATAAAATCACAAAAACAGGAGATTCATCCGGCGGAGTTGTGGAAGTAATCGTAACGGGCGTACCAGCCGGACTTGGCGAACCGGTGTTCTACAAACTCGATGCTGAGCTTGGCAGAATGCTCGGAATCGGCGCAGTAAAAGCCGTTGAAATCGGAGCCGGCTTTGCCGCAAAAGATATGACCGGCGTGGAAAATAACGACCAGCTGACTTGCGAAAAAGGCAAAGTGAAATTCGACTCAAATAACGCCGGCGGAATCACAGGCGGTCTTTCAACCGGCCAGACAATAATTGCACGACTGACAGTTAAGCCAACGCCAACTATCGACAAGCCGCAGCATACAATCGATAAATATACATTGGAAAATAAAAATCTGGCTGCAATAACACGGCGAGACCCAACTATCGTTGGCCGTATCTGGCCGGTGGCTGAAAATTACACAGCTATAGTAATACTCGACCACTTAATGGCACATTACGGCTACGAAGCAATGAAAAATAAAGTGAAATAAAATAAAACAATAAACAAAAGTAAAAAAGCCCTGAAAAATTCAGGGCTTTTTTTATTAACCACAAATTATCTTAAATCTTAGAGCATTTTAATATGAATTTGTACTTACTACCTCAGACCAAGCTCCAACGTTAGCTGGAACCATCGAATCACGGGTTTGGACTTTATAAGAACAATCCATCTCGTAACCAGTATTATACGTATAAGTTTCGCTTAGCTGCCAGCCACTATCCAAACCAGCACTTGACATACACTCGAAATAATACCAGACAGGACCAGTTTCATCAGAAGCTTCTACAGCTGTCATACTATGAATGTTTCCATTACAATAAGGCGGCACCGCCCACTGACTTGGATTGGGCGTTGGAGCCATCAAATCCTCAACTTGTCCTTCATCAAGTGTTGTTTTAGAAATCACGGCCGACCAACCAGTTGTTCTACTATTTTCATCTATAGCCCTGACTCTGAACCAATATTCAGTGTTAGGATCAAGACCTGAAAATTCAGCTGCTTCACTACTCTGCCAACTTGTCGGTACAACATTTACATCGAATACCTGATTATCCGCACGCTGGAAATAATAGCTCGTGTAAGAGAAACCACTGCTCGGATCGGAAGTGCTTGACTGAACTCCGATTGAATTCGGAGAAAAAGTAACCGCAGTTAAAACAGGCGGCAAAGCTGCATCAGCATCACCTCCATCTGTCACAGAAGCATAGGCACTGTAAGACCAAACAGTAATATTGCCACTATCCGGGTTACTAATCAGATGACTCGGGTCTTTCAAATAATTGGGGTCATCCATGTAATTTGGATCATCAAGATAATCCGGATCAGTTAACAAAGTATGGTCAATAACTCTTACCTTGTACCAGTATGTAATATTTGGATTGGTAGAGTCGAGACAAGGATCATTATCAATCCAGGTTGAACTCTTCTGCCAGCCGCTATTTGGCTCACCAGCTGGCGTGCGTTCAAAGTAATAATAAACGGGTTGACCGGAATTATCATAAGAAGTTGTAGCAGTCATAGTAACTGTATCCTGCTCGGCCCAGGTCGGCAATACACTCCATGTGCTGCGGTCTGGAAGCGGTGCCTCTATATCACCAGTGCCGTAATACTGAGTTAAATCGCCGAAATCCACAAAATTAACTATTCCGTCCTGGTTAAGGTCGCAACCTTCACACCAGCCGGGGAAACTACAGTCCTTGAGCCAGTGACGATCGATTCCGCCGCCATCAAACATAATAGCCAAATCATAAGCATCGATTCTAGTGTCATAATTAATATCACCGTCTGTGAATTTGCCGCTCTTGGGATAATGGTAGCCAATGTCAATATTGTTTGTGTCAATAACATTATCCGTTCTCGTAGTATATCGATACGGTCCGAACGGCAGAGAATTTGCATCGCCAATTCCATTATCAAGACAGGGACTATCCTCGGTTTGAACAAAGCTATCTTCATTGGCATCAATCTGGCAGAGGTAATAACCGCCAAGATGGCCGGCAATAAAATCAGGGTCAGGGTCATTAGGATAGCTCGGCCTGGGCATATTTGTATTCTCATCCCAAACAAGAGAACAGTTGGAAGCAACATCAACTGCTGCTGCTCCGCCTTGAACATCACTGTATGAAACAATTACGTCAGCGGGATAAGCTTCAGTTCCAATCGCTATTTGGCTGCCGTTGTAAGCATAGTTATTCCACAAAATACTATTAACAACTGTAGTGTAGCTGCCATAAGAGCAGTACATTCCACCACCGGAACCATCAACGTTTAAAGCCATATTATTTGCTATGGTACAATTGATAACATTCGGATCTGAATCCCAGCAAACAGACATTGCTCCGCCATCTTCCATGGCACTATTTCCAGTGAGCAGACAGTTGTAGATAACAGGACTGCTCCATCCAAAAATATTTTCACCGTCGAGCACAAGCTCGCTTCCATCGATGTCTTTGCTTGACATATAAATTCCGCCGCCAGAGCCGTCGGCATCATTACCGCTTATGTTGCAATCAGCAATAACCGGATTAGAGCCAAGAGAACATATTGCTCCTCCGTTTCCGCCATTTCCAGTCGCCTCGTTTTGGCTGAAATCGCTTAATGTAATTTTTCCCAAGCCGCCAACAAAAAGCATAGCTCCGCCGGCTGCTGCTGAATTATCGACAAAACTACAGCTGCCTATCAACGGATCCGAATAAGCCCAATATATGGCTCCGCCTTCGCACGCCTGATTCTCGTTAAAAGTACAATTGTCGAAAGTAACATCTGCACCGTGCTTAAAGGCCACAGCACCACCAAAACCTACCACACTATCATCATTGTCGTAGCTATCCTCATCGTTGGGATCAAGCATCGGCCTGTTGGAATCAGCTGTATTATCACTGAAATTACAACGGGTAAATATTGCAGCGCTATTTTCATCACAATAGACTGCACCACCAAAATTATCTATCTTCCAGTGTAAGCTCGGCTCTTTTATGTCGCCGCCTGCGTCTACACCACAAATTCCATTTAAGCCACCTTCGCTGCGGTTGTTAGTAAAGCTGCAATCCGTAAATGTTGGAGAACAATTTTCACCAACAAACACTGCTCCACCACGAGCGGTATATTCTGTGTAGTAATCAAATGTACCGGACTCCCAAGGCGAAGGGATAGGGTAATCATAGTAATAACAGCCGCCTCGCCCACCTTTTCCGCCGGGATCAAAGCCATTACCGCCATCACCGCCGTTACCGCCAAGAGCACTGCAATTATTGAAGGTGCAATTTATCACAGTTGGACTGCTGCCACTAGTCGGGCTGCTGCCACTGCGGCAGTACATTCCGCCGCCGTAAGCCCTGCCTGGCCAACCACCATTGCCGCCATGAGGATGGTCGACATCACCACCAGCACCATCACCACCATTACCACCTCTAACACTGCTATCAGTAATCACGCAATTTCTGATAGTCGGCGAAGCCCGATAACAATATATCGCGCCACCACCGCAGGTTCCAGCAGAAATACCATCATAATGACCGGGTGGGTCGCCCGGCAAACCATCATCGCTTTTAAAATTAAATCCTCTGATGGTAATACCGTCCAGAACTGTATCAGCTCCTACATTGTAAAAAGTGAAAGCACTATTAACGTAACCGCCGGATTCCTGCTCAATAATCGTATCAGCAACACAGCAGGGGTCATCCGGCTTCTCACTCGTTATGGTAATAGCTTTGCTATTGACAATAGAATAACCCTCAGAAGTGCGATAAGGACTGCCCACTTTCTGAAGAATGATTGTATCTCTGTATCTTGCCGCATCAATAGCTGCCTGAATCGTTGAATATTCGTACGGATATTCGCCGGTGAGCGGAACATACAGCTTCTTTCCTTCTATAAATTCAAAACTAACCGAAGCATTTCTATCAGAATACATAATTACATAATTCCGCGTATTAAATGATGTATCATCATAGGTGCCGGCCCAATAACCCCAGTAATTGGGGTCAGGATATGCATCTAATTGTACTACGGTACCAGGCAATTCATAATAAAGACCTGGCGCAGGAGTAATTGTGCCGTTACCGGTTAAGCTTATATTCAGCTGATACAAAATCGGCCGGCCAGCGTAGAAAGGATAATGGTAGCCCATATCCGTATTTCCCAAATCGGTATTATTTTGAATGTCTGTTGTTGCAAAGCCCAGATCATACCCTGCCGGCCGCGGCTGCTGATAATCTACCAGCATATATTGGTCACCTGTATTGATACAGGGACTGCCTGCAGCAGAACCGGCTCCATTTTGACTTAGATAGTAATCACCGAGGCCGCCGCTTGTAAATAGCGGATTGTCATGTATGTTATTCTCGCCGCCACCTGTAGAGATATCATCTTGGATACAGGAATAATCCGTATCAAGCCCTTCGCCTTCTGCACCGCCGTAAAGGTCATCGCCATTATTCCATATTATACAGGTACTGATTTCCGGTTCGGCCTCTCTTGCGCAAATACCACCCTTTGGCCCAAGCAGTTCATCATCATCATCTCTTTCTCCATTATCGAGGCCAATGTTATTAGCGATAGTGCATAGTTTGATGATAGCGGGCGAGAGGTACAGATAGAACGAGCCGCCAATGTCATCAGAACTGTTGCCGGTTACCAGGCAATTTATAAATTCCGGAACGGATTCTGCATCTACTCCCTGGCAGTAAACAGCTCCGCCGAAATGGCCGGAATTATTGCCGCTGATTTCCGTATTGGTAATAACCGGAGAAGCATTCATACAATAAATACCACCGCCATCACCGCCCGACGTATTGTCTATAATTTTACAATTGGTTATTTTCGGCGAAGCACCATCACAATAGATGCCGCCGCCAACATCAGCGTAACCATTTGCAATAGTAAAGCCGTCAATCACATAATTGTTTGCGTCTTCACCGCCACTAAATATAAATCCTCTGCCTTGGCCGTTGCAATCGATAATGCAATAGTCAGGGCCATATTCGCTTTGTATAGTAATATTTCTTACATCGTTGGGGTCTAAATTATTTTTAAGATTCAGGTCATAATTGCCCGCACCAGTATAAGTTCCATCTGCAATAATAATAAGTGCAGCGTTGGGTTCGTTAGTATCGTCTTCACCTGTCCGCGTATAGTAATCAACGGCATCTATAGCATCCTGAAGCGTAGCATAGTTGGAATCTTCAGTACCATTAACATCACACAGCACTATCGCTCCCAGTACAAGCTGACTAACCGGTCGGCTCGGCATAAATTCCACTGTAACAAACGCATCATTTCCATTAATAGTTACTGTATTGTTAGGTTCTGTTGACAAATTATAATCTGTTCCTGTCCATGCCTTAATTTCATAGTTAGGGTCAGGTGTTGCAGTAAGCGATACTACCATGCCATCGTAGTAGAAGTGACTGCTTCCATTTGGATCGACCGTGCCACATGGGCCATAGCCGACATCAACCACAGTCACCGTCAAATTGTACAGGATTAGTTCAAACTCGACGAAGACAGTTTTATTGTCCGTCATTGTTACCGTATTGTTCGTCTCTGTTGAAGAGTCGTCATCGGTTCCTGTCCATTGTTTGACTCTATAGCCCGGGTCTGGCGTCGCCGTAAGGTTAACTACTGTGCCATCGTAGAATGAGCCGGAACCTGGAGCGACAGTACCGTTGCCGCCGATTACCGTCGCGGTTAAATTGTACAAAGGAATCGGCTGGAACTCGACGGAAACAGTGTTGTGGTCTGTCATTGTTACGGTGTTATTCGGTTCTGTCGACAAATCATAATCTGTTCCTGTCCACTGTTCAACTCTGTAATTGGGGTCAGGGGTCGCTGTGAGATTCACAACTGTACCAACTGCATAGTTTCCTCTTTTGGGAGCAACTGTTCCGTTGCCGTCAACTACCTGGACAGTTAAACTGACAATACTGCTGACAAAATCAACGGTAACTGTCTTATCAGAATCCATAGTAACATAATTATTCGGGTCAACTGAATTGTCATCGTTTGTTCCCGTCCAGCTTTTCACCTGATAGCCGGCATCAGCCAATGCAGTAAGAAGTATTGTATCGCCTTCATACTGCGGGCTGTTCGGCGGAGATATTGAACCACCCTCATTGTCATCAACTACCGTAGTAAGCTGATACATAGTTTTGGCTTCAAATTCAACTGAAACAGCTTTGTTTGCATCAATTGTTACTACATTATTTAGCTCATGTGATGAATCATCATTAGTTCCTGTCCATTCCTTTAGCTTGAAACCCGTATTGGGCTCAGCAATAAGAACAACATCTGTAAACTCATCATACATATTAGGATCTGGTGATATTGAACCATAATTTGGGTCGATTACGCTGGTAGTCAAACTATACTGAGTGACAGAACCACTAGCATAATGATAGCCAATATCTACCACACCGCCATCAATGACATTATTTGTACAAGTGGTATAGACATTCATTCCCAAAGCAGCTGCCGTATTGTTTCCGGCATTAACACAGTTACTGTCAATCAATTGTCCTGCACTAATCTGGCTAAGATAATAATTGCCAACGAGAGGTGACAGAGGCCCTTCCCTAAACATCGGGTCATCATGGATGTTGCCTGTTCCTGCATCGTTGTCTTCAATGCAGCAATAAGTTGCCGTAGCAAATCCGGCCAAGTCATCGCCGTTATCCCAGAATATAGAGTTGGTAATTATTGGTGAGGACAAACTGTCGGCATAGATTCCATCACCATTATCCACTATTGTACAGTTTCTAACTATCGCTGATGAGTTTTCGCAATTAATTCCATCACCATTATAAACGGAATAATTGTTTTTTATCAGGCAGTTTATAATCGAAGGCGTTGCGTCATAACATTCAATAGCACCGCCAACACCATCGGCATCGTTATCTGTAATAACACAATCAATTATCGTTGGCGAACCATCATAACAATCGATTCCGCCGCCATCATAGGACGAATTTCCGGTAATTATACAATTTGAAATCGTAGGCGAAGCACCATCGCATTCAATAGCACCGCCATAATTTGCATTATAGCCATTGGTAATTGTAAAGCCATCAACGACAGATGCCGATGTTTCGCTGGTATGAAAATAGAATCCTCTCGCTAAGCCATTACAATCGATGATACAATTTTCAGGGCCGTTTGCGCTTCTTACGGTTATCGCCTTGCCATTGAAATCGATATCACGATTACCGACGCCTGTGTATGTACCATCAGCAACAACAACTTCATCATCGCCGCTTACAGCCGCATCAATGGCCGCTTGAATTGTACCATACGAACCGGGAACGTTGCGTTCAGCTGCTGCTGCAATTCCAGATATGGCAAATAGCACCAATAACCCAGCTAAAATTTGCCGCTTCATTGCTTCTCCTTCCTAAAAAACACGCTATACGAACTACATCGTACAATTACTGCAGTTATTATTTTTACACAAAAACAACAAAAGCTTAAAAGGCATCATCCATACCAGCAACCGCCCTTGCTTCTACTTCCTCCTGCAGAATAATAGTCGGCTTAACAAGTATCAATAGTATTTTACTATCTTTAACTTTGCTTCTGTTGCTAAACAATCTTCCAATGAGCGGTATCTTAGCCAACACCGGTACTCCAGCTTCTCTTTCGATTTCAGCTGTTAACTTCTGTCCGCCCAACAAAAGCGTTCCTCCGTCAGGCACACTAACTCGCGTCTGAACTCTTGATACTTCCGTTTCCGGAAATGCCACACTGTATTCAACACCACTATCGGTTTCAAACAGCACCTGTGGATTGAAGCCAAGAAGGTCCTCAAGTTGTGCGGTCACATTCAACAACACATGTTTTTTGTCCGGCGTAATAGTAGGAGTAACATTAAGAATTGTGCCGGAGGTAATTGAGCTATCGTCATAGGTAACAGAGTAAGAGGTAAACGTATCAACTCCACTTCCAGTAATTTCCCTTTCTATGTCAACATTACTGGCATAACGGAATACCTTTTGGATTTTTATATATGCCGATTCACCGCTTAAAACACTGACCTTCGGAGCAGTCAGAGAACTGGCATCCCGATGCGCCTGTGTTGCCCTGATAAGAAAACGAACCTGGAGATCATCAAGCGCTGAACCATAAACTCCGCCTGAAGTTATCGCCGTACTTATAGCTCCAGCCAGACTTCCCGGCATGCCTGTTCCACCAGCCGCGCTGCTAATTGCAGTGAAACCCAAAGAAGACTGGGCAACAGAAATATCGCTAAAGTGGTCAATGTTTCTTAATGTGAAATCCAAATCAAGGCCAATATCTTCAAGGAAGTTTTCGCCCACCAATAGAAACCTTGCTTCAATAGCAACTTGGTGGCCAAGTGATTTACGCATTTCCTTGAGCAGCTTAGCTATCTCATTATGAATTCCGCGTCTCTGGCTTATGATAAGTTTTTTATTCTCATAAATACTTATCTTGCCATCCCCACCTTCCACATCCCAGCTGTCCGATTCGATTGTATTGAGTATCAGCTCAATCAAATTATTACCTCGATCAGATGATCCTTGTGCAAGTTCGTCGCTGCTTCTTTCTTGCTGGCTATCATCAGTAAATCCGCCTCCAATATTAGCGCTGTCCGCTGAACCGGAACTTCCGCCACTGTCAGTGCTGGCAGAAAAGTTAGCCGGACTGCCAAGTAAATCGGTAATATCGTAAACCAGCGTTTCCAGTTCACTTGGAAGTGAATCCACCGTAGCTACAGTCACTACTCCGCTCCCAACTACATAGTCAATCTCTGCAAATCCTCCTGAAACCGAGTTCAGTAAAAATTCGAGTCCCTTTCCGAGCGGAATTGCCGAAATACCATCCATATTTATAGGCGTAAGCTGGTCTATATTAGCATTGTCGAGCAGGTCCCTCCAGAGCACAACGATATTCAAAGGCGGCTGAACAGATTTTTTTAGTATTTCTTTGGCCTCATTAAAAGACATCTCCGGGGTCAAATCAGAAAGGTCAACTATTTGTTCGAGTTGCTTATACACTGCCACATCAGCAGGGTCTTGTCCGATTGCCTCTTCCGCCCTGCGATAGGGACTGGCAACAATCTCTTTCCAATTTTTGGACAACCTGAATTCTTCAGCATATGGAATCGCTGCTTCGTCGGTTTTCACGAGAATATCAACTCGCTCTTTATTTGATTCTCTCTGCAATTCCAGCTGCCTGCGGAAATTAACCGTATCAACGAGTGTCCGCTTTAGTATAAGTGCGTTATCATTTAACGGGTCGAGCATTAACAAACTTTCGAGCTGGTCGAGAGCATCCTCATATCGCTGCTGTTTTTGATAAGCTGTAGCATTCTCAAACAACTCAGCTATTCTTTTTTGTCTGTCTGCTTCGGTTTTTTCTCTGTATTGCCTCTGTGATTCGATTGCCTCGATTTGTTTTTGCTCCTGCATTTTCAGAGCAGCTTCGTCCTGGCTTGCGTTTATTTTTTCGGTCAATTCTTTTAATTTTGTGATGTATTGATTGTAAAGTTCCTCGCCAAGACTCAAATGATTTTTTTTGACAAGTTGTTCAGCCATTAAAACCGCATTTTTTGCTTTTTCAAATTCCATTTCGCTGACATAGCTTTGCGATTTTCCAACAGCATCATTAACAACCGCTTCGGTATGACTGCGAAGAATATTTCTTCTGCGATTAATCACATCAATGTAAGCAGCATCTCTCGCTGGTTCTTTGGAAACCATCGGCTGAGCCGGCTGAGCAGCGACTACTTCAATTGGCCCATCGTAATCCTCACTAATCTGCTGCCCAAGAAACAATTGCAAATCTTCATCGTCTTTTATTTCTGCAACAGCATTAACTGCATCTTCAGTCGGCTGCGGCGTTAATGGTTCGCCTGTTGTTGGCAGAACACTGCTTATTTTTGCGAGGTAATCTTCAGCCGTTTTTCCGGCAGGAACACTTAGGAGACCGCTTTGAGCCACTTGAACGAAACCGCATTTGGCCTTTTCAAATTCACCGGCAAGATAATACTCAACGCTTTCATTGTAAATTCTAACGATTTCCTTTTTTTGTTCGCTGAATTTATTATCTATTTTTTTTAATCCCTCGAGCACGAGCAGCTGTTCCTGCTGACTCAAAAATTCACTGCCTTTGACTTTTTCGAGATGAGCTTTTGCTTTTATTAATTCACCTTGCTTTGCAAGTTCGTCAGCAGTTTGTATATGCTTTAAGACTTCATCTCTGCCGCCTGCTGCGACTTGAGTTTTGCCGAGAAGCTGAGCTAATTTTGCCTGCTCATCTGAATTCAAATACTGCTTGTATTCCTGTGCCTGAAGAAATGATTGCTCAGCAGCTTTGTAGAAACCTCTATCGTATTGCTCTGTTCCAACGTTGATCCAGTTTTGAGCTACCTGGCGTGCCACTTCATCTCTGTCGGCATTATTTTCAACCGCCAAAGCCATTCCTGACAGAGCAGTTGCAATCAGCAAAACCGATGCCAAAGCAACCAATAGACGCTTCCTGCCACAAGATGCTATTAGAAATCTAACTCTATTCAAAACCAAATCTCCTACCAAAAAAGGCCACCTTCTCCGAAAACTCCTCGCAAATTAACTGTACACCAACTACCCCCTGTAAAATGGGTTATGTACAGATTGCCCAGTCTATCAATAAATATTTTTTTTTGCAAGTGAAAAATTGATTTATAATTGTTCAAAGGTTATCATTCATACAAGTCCAATAACCACTTAATCGGCTAACAGTGCCAATAATAATGAGCAAAAATGCGGTTTAATGCCGTTGAAAGCAAAGGATTAAAAACATATGAACAAGCAGGGAAAAGACGACGATTCAGCAATGAAAAAGCCGCTAATACTGGCCATTGAAACCTCAGGAAGAAATGGCTCGGTGGCTTTGGCTGTTGGCGAAAAAATGCTCGCTCAAACGGCTTTTTCAGCTGCTATGAAGCACAATGCCGAGATTTTTCCAGCTGCAATCGAACTTTTGAGCCGTTCTAACCGAAAGCCGCGGGAAATTGAGCAGGTTTACATTTCCGCCGGCCCGGGCAGTTTCACCGGCCTTAGAATCGCCGTAACGCTGGCCAAAATGATGCACTTAGCCAATAATGTCAAGGTCATAGCCGTTGATACTCTCGATGTGATTGCAGCCAACATCACTGCAAATGAGTCAGAAATCGCCAATTTAGACAAATTCGCTGTAATTCTTGACGCTAAGCGCGGCCAGTTTTTCGTAGCTGTTTGGCAGATGAAAAATGGCGTTTGGGAGAAGATTTTGCCGGATTGTTTAATGACTGCCACTGATTTTGTAGTTAGATTTGCCGATTCGAGTGAGCCGCTCGGCATCTTAGGCGAGGGCTTGGTTTATTACAAAGACAGCTTTCAAGCTGACGGCATTTTCGTTTTGGACGAGCGATTCTGGTCTCCGAATGCGGAAAAGGTACATTTTCTCGGCTGGCAGAGAGCATTATCCGGCGAATTTACAGATGCAGCTGGATTGAAGCCGAATTATCTTCGCGGCGATGGTGCGAAAGTGAAACGTGTCTCGTGAAACGTATCTCGTGAAGCGTGAAGCGTATCTCGATTTTGTCATTCCTGCGAAAGCAGGAATCCATTTTTTTAACCACGGATTTTTCATATTGCGTAAATCGGTTAGCCCTGCCATCACTATGGCAGGGTCAGTATTTCATTTAACCACGGATTTCACGGATTAACACGGATTTCTAAGAATCTATTTTTGTTTAATCGCTGATTACGCTGATTTTTAAGAGGGATTGAATTTTGTGATGTGTATTGCATTGGTAGTTTCTTATTGCATATTTCGTGTTTAGTTCGCAACAGAGCCCCTCCTGTCAAGGAGGGGTATTTTATGATGGGTATTTTGTATTGCGTTGCGGGTAATGTGTATTGCGTAAATCGATTAGCCCCGGCACCTGTGGCCGGGGGTCATTTTCAATCAAAATCGTCAAAAAAAATTTCGTTTTTGGGAGTGCAAAATCCAAAAATATGGCATTTTTTGGGTTTTTTTTCTTTGATTTTTCAGCCGAACCTCATTTCCAGCCCAAAATCAAAGGGGGGTAAATCACTATGCGTAATTTGGACAAGATAGGCAAGAAAAAAACGGTCAAAAAGTGAGTGTTTTTTAGCGTTTTTGGTCAATTTTTGTCAAAAAATGAGCGAAAAAAACCATTTTTCGTCAAAAAGAAGCGAGTTTTTTCACGGCCTCTTTTTTTTAAATCAATCGTTTTGGAAAGTTTTTGGAGCGCGAAATTTATCGCTGATTCCGCTGATTTCACTGATTAAAAAAGCGGAAAAATTAGCCACAGAGGCCGCAGAGAACACAGAGGTTTTTAGGGTACAAAATTAACCACAGATTTCACGGATTAACACGGATTTTTTGTCACTCTTAAAGCAAAAAAACGAAATATGAATGAACACCTCGAATTCCCTATGCCTTCTAATATGTCTTTGCTTCCTCAAAAGCTTGTTCCATTGCAATAAATGTCTTTCGGCCTATTATCGCATCCTCTTCCAGCCCATATTTCGACTGAAACTCCCTTACCGTATTACACGTATCTACTTGGTCACCATTAATCTCTCCATTATATATACCAACACATCTAAAGAATTTTTGAATATCCATATACAAACCACGCGTCACATCATCCATATCACACGAATTCGTGTTTATAGCTCTACCCCGAGCTATTTCAACCCTAATTAGCGACAACGAAACGTGAATATCCCGTTCTATCTCCCTTGAACGAGCAGCCAAAAACACAAGCTTTCTTGTTGCTACTTCTTCTCCATCGCTAACATCAACCCCACTCGCCGCCAAGAACCGTTTTAATCTACTATCCAAAACAAGATTTTTGTCGCTAAGTTGCTGGTATTGTTTTTTCAGTTTATCATATTTTACAAGGGAAACAGATTTGCCAAGTTCTTCCTCTAATTCTCTGATTCTATCACTACCTTTTGGGATTATTTCGAAAACACCTTTCTTAGAAATCTTAGAAAAATGAATCTCTGCGTCACGTGACACTGCGTAAAAAAGCAAGCAAAACAGAGTAAATATAAAAACCAATACGACCGCTAGTACCCCCTTTGATGTTAATTTTTTTAAAAACTCCATAACGTACTCATCCTTGAGACAAATCCAACCTCGAAATAGATTTTCAAAAGTACTGTAGTGTAGCAAAAATTTATCAATTGAACAATAAACTTATGTGTGTTATTTGCATATTAAGACTCCAGAAAAAGTCTTGTTTGAAACCATTTTCATCCCAAATTAAATTAAGCTGGAAGCAGGGGAAAAATAACATATAATGCAAACATATAAAAACAATCAGGTATTATTACAAATTTCTAACAAAAAAACAGGAGCATATTATGGTAACAGCAGCAGCAAGACATATCCTCGTCGAAAACGAGCAGGAATGCGAAAATATTAAAAAACAAATAGAAGAAGGGGCTGACTTTGCCGAAATGGCAAAAGAACATTCACAATGCCCATCCGGCCAGGAAGGCGGAGCGCTCGGCGAATTTACGCCAGGACAAATGGTTAAAGAATTCGACGATGTCGTCTTCAATGAAGAAACAGATAAAGTGCACGGGCCAATAAAAACACAATTCGGATTCCACCTTATCGAAATTACAAAAAGAAGTTAAATAATAAAAATAAACGATAATTAAAACAAACCCTGCCATAGTGATGGCAGGGCTAACCGATTACGCAATACACAATACGTACGCCGCAATACGAAATTGGCAGGGCTAACCGGAAAAATTAAAAAAACCAATAAACAAAAATTAAAAAATAAGAAGATGCCAGCAGGGATGCCAACAACTATAAAACCAAATAAAAGGCAGGAAAAAAGCCAAAAAAAACTCTGGGTGATTCAGCCGCCCACAGCTGGCGTTGGCCAGCTCGCTAAATCACTAAAGGTCGCTCCGCTTACAGCTCAAATCCTTGCCAACAGAGGCATAACCAAAATCGAAAAAGCAACTAAATTTCTGCGGCCAAAATTAACGCAGCTCATCGAGCCGGAAAAAATGCCCGGCGTTAAAGAAGCAGTAAAGCGAATAAAAACGGCGATAGAAAATAAAGAAAAAATCACTATCTACGGCGATTATGACGTGGACGGAATAACAAGTGTGGCAATTCTCGTTTCGCTTCTAACGCTACTCGGAGCTGATGCCGATTACTACATTCCGCATCGAATCGATGAGGGCTACGGACTAAACAACGAAGCAATCGAATCGCTGGCAAAAAACGGCAGTAAATTAATAGTAACTGTCGATTGCGGAATCAACTCAATGCAAGCCGCCGAATTCGCCGGCCAATTCGGAATCGAGCTAATCATAACCGACCATCATCAGCCGAGCGACCAACTGCCGCAGGCAGCAGCTATCGTTCATCCGGCAATTGAAGATTCATATGCCAATCAGGATTCGGCTGGGGCAATGGTGGCTTACAAACTGGCATGGGCAATTGCAAATGAATTTACGACAGGCGGTTCGACCAAGCTCACCACAGGCAAAAAACTATCCAGCGAACTGCGGGACTTTATGCTAAGCGCAACGTCACTGGCTGCGATGGGAACGGTGGCTGATGTGATGGACCTTCGCGGCGAAAACAGAGTGCTTACAAGCTACGGCTTGAAAGCTCTGCCGGAATGTAATTTGTGCGGCGTTACAGCGTTAATCGAATCGGCTGGCTTGGCCGGCAAAGAACTCGATAGTTTTCACATCGGATTTCGATTGGCTCCGCTGATTAATGCAGCCGGCAGGATGGGACACGCTCGGCTCGCTGTCGAACTTTTAATTTCGACCAGTGAAACGCACTCGATGGAAATAGCTCAATATTTGAAATCGCAAAACAGTCAGCGACAAAAATGCGAAAGAAAAATCCTAAATGAAGTTTGCGAAATCATAGACAAAAACGGCTTGGCAAAGCCGGGCAAGAAAAGCATTGTCGTTGCAAATGAAAACTGGCACAGCGGCGTAATAGGAATCGTTGCTTCGAGAATTGTGGATAGAACCAGCCGGCCAACCGTTTTAATCAATACAACAAACGGCGTAGGACAGGGCTCGGCTCGTTCGATAGAAGGTTTCAATTTGATTGAAGCGATTAAAAGCTGCTCGCAGGACTTAACGAGATTCGGCGGGCATAAAATGGCAGCGGGCGTAACGCTTGAAACAAAAAACATAGAATCGTTTGCAGAAAATTTTGAAATTTACGCGCAGGAAAATCTAAATCAAAATGACATAGCAACAAAACTGCACATCGATTCGCTCGCAACGCTTGGCCAGTTCACAAACGAGACGGTTAGAGAGCTTGAAATGCTCGCTCCTTTCGGGCAGGGAAATCCGAGACCGATTTTTGCAACCAAGGCAGTCCGGCTGTGCTCGCCGCCGAGAACCTGCGGAACAAAAAATGCACATCTGCAATTGGCAGTAACTGACGGCACAGCTTCGATAAGGTGCATCGCTTTTAGTATGGGAAAGCTGGAAAAAAAACTGCTCGAACACGAATTTTTCAGTATCGCTTACGAGCCGCAAATAAATACTTACAACGGCAGCAGCAACGTGCAATTAGTCATCAGCGACATCCAGTTTGAATTATGATTTTCAACGAACTTATAAAGCTGGTTTCCAAAAACAAATCAATGCGAATCTGTATCGATTCTCGCTGCGCCGGTAATGGCGATGTGTTTGTCGCAATAAAAGGCAGCGACAGCGATGGGCACGATTTTATAAACCA
>JAGLSG010000088.1 GCA_023135865.1 Planctomycetota bacterium
GCCTTTTGATTTTAATCGATGTTCAAACTGCCACTGCTGCAAACTGCCCTGTGCGATATTTTGAGCAGCGAGAACTGTTTTGGTATTTTGCTCGTAAAATTTTATGTCCTGCTTTTGCCAATAGAAAAACTGCTCGCTGCATTGCCAGGCCGAAACAACGCCGACAGCAGCGATGATTGTCAGCAGCAATTTGATTTTCCATTTTGAATCCAGCAATTGCACCAGTAAAATGCACATCAGGATTGGCGCAACAAGTGTTGTGAAACTTATGATTGCAATTCTTTTATCTGCTGCCGCAAAACCGCTTATTGCAGCTGCGATAATAAAAATACACAAACCGATTTCCATATTTGTAAATCGATACGAAAAATTTTTACCAAAAATTGCAGCCACCAGCCAGAGCAGAAAAGCCATTATTAAAACAGCTGACATTGTGCTGCTGTAAATCAGGCCGGCCAAATTATTTTGTTTGGCCAATTGCGAAACCGGCTCTTCGGTTAAAGTTGGGCCAAGAGCGACTACGCAAAGACAAATTCCAAGCAGGGCGTATTCAAAAATTACACGAGCTGTGCTTTTAGCCGGATTTGAATTTTTTAAATTTGGATTAGATATTTGTTTTATCATTTTTATTTGCCGCCTCAAAGACAGCGATAATTGCCAGCACCATAATTGTTTGAGCAAAAATCAAAATAGCTCCAGTCAGGTTTACCTGATAGAGAAATGTCGCACCAAGGCCGGTAGTCAGCGTCGCCAGATATAATGTAAGAACTGTTTGCGTATCGGTTAAGCCGTGTGTTTTTAATCGGTGCGAAAAATGCTGCGTATCGCCTTTGAACGGATTTTTGCCCTGACTGATTCTAAGCAGCAATACAGTTCCAAGGTCATAAAGCGGCACGGCCAAAGCTATGAGCGGCAGCAGAACCGGATACCATTTGCCGGAATTTAACTCATGGTAATATGTGGTTCTAAGAGTGAGCATTCCAATTATAAATCCGATTACGAGTGAGCCGGCATCGCCCATAAAAATTTTGGCTGGCGGAAAATTGAATATCAAAAATCCCAATACCGCTCCAATAAAAACGAGAGCTAATCCGCCGACAAAAATCTGTCCACTAAAAGCCGCTGCGGTAAAAAGGATTGAAGAAACGATGACCGCTATTCCAGCTGCAGCGCCGTCCATATTGTCGAGCAGATTAAAAGCATTCATAATTACCACCAGCCAGACAGCGGAAATTAGAGTAGTGATTATTTTACTTTCGATGAAAAACTCAACCCTTATTTCGCCAAGGCCGGCTGCTGCAATTGCGACCGCCATTTGAGTGGCCAGTTTCGCAATAGCTCCGAGATTTTTTTTATCGTCGAGCAGGCCGAGTATGAATAATGCGGTTATGGCAAGCAGTACAATTATAAGCTGGTTTATTTTCGCTGAAAAATCCGCAAGGTTTATATTGGCCGCTTGTGCGAGCGAATCGAATCTGGTCGGCAGAAACTTTATTAACATAGCAGCTGTCAGAATAAAAACGAATAGCGTAGCAAAGATTGCGATTCCTCCGCCGAGTGGAACGATTTTATTTGAGAATCTATCGGCTGACGGCTGAGAAACAAAGCCCGCCTTTAATGCAATTTTTCGGACGCTCGCCGTTGAGACAACTGAAAACAAAAATGCACTTGTGGTTAAAATTATTGCTGATGAAATTAATGTTGTGATTTTAATTCCTCCAGTAGTTTTGAGTTTGGCCATTGCCGGTATGGCGATGATATATTTCTACGCTTTTAGTTTTGCTTTTAGTGTATTTACAATTTCAATGGCTTTTTCGGCTGCGATTTCGATAGCAACTTTTTCGCTTTGCGATTCGCTTCGCAGTTTTATTTCGACATTGCCATCGGCTACCGCTCTTTTGCCGACTGTGATTCTAATTGGTATTCCAATTAAATCGGCATCTTTGAATTTTGCTCCGGCTCGCAGGTCGCGGTCGTCAAATAATACATCGATATTATTTTCCAGCAGCTTTTTGTAAATGTCATCAGCTGTTTTGGCGACAGTTTCATCGTCCTGATTTAAGGGGGTTATTAAAACTTCAAATGGTGCAATGTTGAGCGGCCAGATAATGCCGTCGGAGTCGCTGCCGGTTTCAATTGCCGAGGCAAATATTCGGTTAATGCCTATTCCGTAACAGCCCATAATACAGGCAGATTCTTTGCCATTTTCGTCGAGGAATTTTGCACCAATTTTTTTGCTGTATTTTGTTCCGAGCTTGAATAACTGGCCGACTTCAATGCCTTTTTTGAAAAGCAGTTTTTTGCCGTTGTAAGTATCGCCTTCGACTGCGTTGCGAACATCGGTTGCAATTACATTTTCACCTTCGATGGCAAAATCTCTACCCGGCACGACATTTTTAATATGGTAATCAGTTTTGTTTGCACCTGTTATGGCGACTGCCATTGCAGAGACGGCGTAGTCGATTATTGTGTAGTCCCATTTGTTCGACATTAATCCAACGGGGCCGGCAAAGCCGACTTTGGCACCGGTTGCTTTTTCGATTATTTTTTCGTTTGCCAGCTCAACATGCTCGCCTTTGAAAATCTGAGCGAGTTTTTCGGAATTAACATCGTGGTCGCCGCGAACCAATACGCCAACTACTTTTTCACCGACGAGATAGATAAGCGTTTTGAGCATTTGCTGCGGCTTGGTTTTCAGGAAATCACAAACAGCTTCAATCGAGCCGACGTTTGGCGTGTGAATTTCTTCGGCAGCTGGAATTTCAATATCACTTTTTTGTTTTGGCAATTGGTCAACAGCTGCCTTTTCTATATTTGCTGCGTAAGAGCTGTCTTCGGTGTAAACTATTACGTCTTCGCCGGATTCGCAGGGAATAGTGAATTGGTGCGAGCCGGCTCCGCCCATCTCACCGGTTTCAGCTTCGACGATTACATATTCCAGGCCGCATCGTTTGAAAATTCGGCAATACACATCGTACATTTGTGCGTATGTTTTTTCCAAATCTTCGCCCGTAGCGTGAAAACTATAAGCATCTTTCATTATGAATTCACGGCTGCGAAGTGCGCCGAATCGCGGCCGAAATTCATCGCGGAATTTGAAACTGATTTGGTAGATATTTATTGGCAGCTGTTTGTATGAATTTATTTCACCAGCCGCCAAACTTGTTACCACCTCTTCAGCGGTTGGAGCAAGGACGTTTATTCTGCCGTGGCGGTCTTTGAATGTTACCATTGTTTCGCCGTAATCGACATCTCTTCCGGTTTTTTGCCACAGCTCGATGGGCTGAACGGCGGGCATAAGGATTTCCTGAGCGCCGGCTTTATTCATTTCTTCGCGGACGATGTTTATAATCTTTTGCAGGCAACGCCATCCGAGCGGAAGATACGTATATGTTCCGCTGGCCAGTTTACGGCAAAGCCCAGCTCGCAGCATTAGTTGATGGCTGATAATTTCCGCATCAGCTGGAACTTCTTTGACCGTTGGTATTAACATTTTACTGTATCTCATAGCTTGCTTTTATATAATCTGGAGCCGGAATTTGCAAGTTGTATTTTTTGTTCGCAATGCGTTGGAATCTGCGTATAATCACGATTTGTTATTGAAAATGCAAAGATGTTTAAGGGTAATTGTTGTGAAGAAAAACAAAATTACGATTGTTGGAGCTGGAAATGTCGGAGCGACAGCGGCTTTTATTGCCAGCCAAAAACAGCTCGCTGAAATAGTGCTTTTGGATATTGTTGACGGGCTGGCCGAAGGTAAAGCTCTTGATATGTCTCAAGCCGGCTCAGTTAACGGCTATGATGCCGATGTAACCGGAACCTGCGACTGGTCAAAGGCAGCTGGAAGTGATATTGTGATTATAACCAGCGGTATGCCGAGAAAACCCGGGATGAGCAGGGACGACCTGCTCGCTAAAAATGTCCAAATTATAAAATCTGTCAGCGAAAGCACAGCAAACTATTGTCCCGATAGCTTTGTTATAGTTGTGGCCAATCCGCTTGATGCGATGGTTTATGCAGCGGCAAAAGTTACAGGTTTTGCGAAAAATAAAGTGATGGGAATGGCCGGCGTATTAGATAGTGCCCGGCTCGGCTGTTTTATCGCCAAAGAGCTTAATGTCAGTACCGAAGATATAAAATGTGTTTTGATGGGCGGCCACGGCGATGATATGGTTCCATTGGTCAGATTCACGACCATTAGCGGTGTGCCAATAAGCGAACTTTTAAGTGCCGAAACAATTGATAAATTGGTCAAAAGAACGAGAAATGGCGGAATTGAAATCGTCAACCTGCTCGGCTACAGCGGCTATTATGCACCGGCAGCTGGAGCGGTTAAAATGGCTGATGCTATTTTGAAGGATAAGAAAGAGCTGCTTAGTTGCTGCGCGTATTGTGATAGTGAATATAAGGCAGGCGGTTATTTTGTTGGCTCGCCGGCTGTTCTTGGCAAAAAAGGCGTAGAAAAAATTGTCGAACTCGATTTGAATAAGCAGGAAGCAGAGCAGTTTGCTGTATCGCTCGCTCATGTAAAAGAGCTTTCCGTAAAAGTTGACGGGATTTTGTAAAGTTGGCCTGTTTTTAATGTATTATTTTTTTGTAGCTGCTTAAAAGTTGCAGCTTTTTTGCAGCCGAAAAATATACTTTAGTTTGACGTTTAATCTTCGATAATTACGTTATGTGCTATAAACATTTTGTTTTAGCCGTTTTGAACGATAATATAGAGCAAACAGGACAATCAAATGGAATTGATAAAGAAGATTAAGCAAGCCGAAGTACAGGCGAAGGAAATCATCGCCCAGGCCGGAGTTAATGCGGCTGAGCAAATCGAGCAAATCGGGGTCAAACGCACCCGAACACTTCAGCAGGCCGAAATTGTTAGAAAAAAAGCGATTCAAACGGCAATAGCTGATGCGAAATCACAGGCCGCCGGCGAAGTCGAGCAGTTAAAATCACAGGCCGCCGAGCAGCGAGAGCAGCTTAAAAATAAGGCCGCAGAAAAAACAGATGCAGCAGTGAAAAAGGTAATGGACTACTTTAAGAGCTGATTTATGGCCGTTGTTAAAATGAAAAAATTTCTGATTGCCAGCCATCAAAGCGATGCAGCTGCTCTTCTCGAACGCCTGCAGGGCGAAGGAATTTGCCAGTTATTAAATTCTGACCAGGCAATGGTTACGAAAGAATTTCCCGAATTGACCGTCTCGGCAAAGCGGCCAAAAGAAATTGAGGATTTACTCAGCCGGCTTTCAAAATGTATTTCATTTCTGAAAAATTATGCTAAACCGGCAGCTGGCCTTGGCAGCGCATTGGCTCCGCTGAGGGAAATCGATAGAAAAACGTATGATGAAATAGTCAGCGATGAAAAATTTAACGAATCAGTTGAAGAAGTTTTATCTGTCGGGCTTGGAATAGAAAATACATCATCCAAAATAGAAAATCTAAACGGCAGTTTAGCTCAGCTGCAATTATGGAAGGCATTGCAAACGCCGGTTGAAGAAATTAGCGAGTTGGAAAATTCAACTTGCCTTGCCGGATTATTGCCGAGCCAGAAGTTTGAGGAAATTGGCGGTCGGCTTGATGAATTTGGCACAGCCGTTGAATCAATTGCCCAAGCTGATAATAAAACTGCTTGTCTTATTGTTTGTTTGAATTCCAATCTTAATGAAGTGCAAAAATTGCTGCGTTCGGTGGATTTTGAAGCCGCAAATTTTGATGCAATGGAAGGCACACCCGCTGAATTAATAGCTGATTACAATAAGAAACTTGGCCAGGCCAAAGAGCAATTGCAAAATCAAATCGAAACCGCAAAATATTTAAGCGAAAATCTTAGCCGTTTTGAAATCCTTTACGACCATTACAATAACTTTTTAACAAGAGAGCAGACCCGTACGCAGTCAGCGGCCACCGAAAAAGTAATTGTTTTTGAGGGCTGGGTCAAAAAGCACGATTACAAACGATTGGAAAAAATCGTTGCCGGTTTTTCAGCTTCAAATCTGAACGGCGTTACGGTCGGCGAAGATGAGCAGCCGCCAATTGAGATAGAGAATAATGCGGCGGTAAAACCGTTTGAAACTATTACGCGTTTGCACGGTATGCCGAATGTCGGCGACGTTGACCCGACGGCGTTTCTCGCTCCGTTTTTTGCCCTGTTCTTTGGAATTTGCCTGACCGATGCTGCCTACGGAATAATAATAATGGTTTTTTCCTGGTGGCTTATCAAAAAATTTCAGGGCGACAAAAAAGCATTCTGGATGTTGCTAATCTGTTCGATTTGCACAGTTGTTGCGGGCGCTTTGACCGGCGGCTGGTTCGGCGATGCGTTTCAATCTTTGCTCCCGCAGGGCACAGCGGCTTACAGTGCAATTAACGGCTTGCGCGAAAAAATTATGCTCTTTGACCCAATGAAAGAGCCGATGATATTTTTTGTCATTTCGATAGGTCTTGGATATTCGCAGATTATGTTTGCGCTTTTCATTGGCCTGTTCAATAACATAATTCGTAAAGATTATGCGACAGCTGTTTTCAATTTTCTCGTCTGGATAATTTTCCTTAATTCGCTCGCTGTTTTTGGCTGGAGCAAATATGCGCAAATGCCGACAGTTGGCAAAATTGCCGGCTGGCTCGCTGTTTTGCAGGCAGTTTTGATATTTCTTTTCACAGAGCGAAAATCCGGCTTGGCTGGCCGACTTGGCGGCGGATTCTTTTCGCTGTTCAGTACGGTCTTTTATTTCGGCGATGTTTTAAGCTACGTTAGATTGATGGCTTTGGGGATGGTAACGGCTGGTCTTGGAATGGCTGTGAATATTCTCGTCAAACTGCTTATGGATATTCCTTATGTCGGATTTATACTTGGCGCTTTGCTGTTTGTAGTGGGGCATTTACTCAATCTTGCACTTTCTGTTTTGAGTTCGTTTGTGCATAGTTTAAGATTGCAGTTTGTCGAATTTTTCCCGAAGTTTTTTACAGGCGGCGGCGAAGAATTCAAGCCGCTGGCGTTGTGCAATAAATATTTCCTGATGAAAGAAAAAAAAGCGGCATCGAATTTAGAAATATAAAAATAAGAGTTAATTTTTATTGAAAGGTTTTCAAAATGGATTACGCAATGGCAATAGCTTTGGCTGGAGCGGCAATAGCAACATTTATGGCTGGCATTGGTTCATCAATCGGACTGGGAATCGCCGGCCGAGCGGCAGCTGGCGTGCTTGCTGAAAAGCCCGAAAGATACGGACTTATGACACTTCTCGTTGTGCTGCCGAGTACGCAGGGCATTTACGGCTTTGTAATCAGTTTGTTCGTAATGCTCAAGCTCAATATGTTTGGCGGCGGAGTTGACAGTTTGTCTATCGCTACTGCCTGCCAGCTTTTTGCCGGCTGTTTGCCGGTGGCTGTAGCCGGCCTGTTCAGCGGTATTCATCAGGGCAAGGCCTGCGCGGGCGGAATTGTTATGGCGGCGAAGAGGCCTGATATGGGTATTAAGGCCGGCCTTGTTTACGCAGCTTTGGTTGAGTTCTATGCGATTCTTGGCTTCCTTGTTTCGCTGCTGATAATTATGATTGGCATAACGGTTGGTTAGAGCTGACTGCTGATGGTCATTTGATTTAAGTGTGAGTGCTGCAAAAGAGGAAAAATAAATGGGTACTGAACAGGTAGTTGAAAAAATACTTTCTGATGCGAGTAAGCAGGCGGCTGAAATAAAAAGCCAGGCCGCTGAAAAAATATCGGCTGCACAAGCCGAGCTGGCAGGGCAGATTTCTGACTATGAAAAGCAGACTGAGCGGCTGGCTGAAAAAAATGCAGAAGATGAAAAGTCGCATATTCTCGCTGCTGCGAGAATGGAAAACGCAAGAGAATTTCTCGTTGAAAAGTGCAGGATTCTTGACGATGTTTTTGAAAAATCTGCTGAGAATCTGAAAAATCTGCCGGACGCTGAATATAAAAAATTGTTCGCTGATTTAATGCTCGCAGCTGTTGAAACCGGTGATGAAGAAGTTGTTGTTGGAAAAGATGAAACGAGAATCGACGAATCGTTCGTTAGAGAGGTCAGCGGAAAGCTGGCACACGGCTATAAAAACGAATTGCACTTGTCGCTGCAGAGAGAAAAACTGTCAGCTGGTTTTATTTTGAAACGCGGTAAAATAAAAAATAATGTTTCGCTTGAAGTACTGCTCGTTCAGGCGAGAAAAGAATTGGAAATAGAATTGGCAAAGGAACTTTTTGTAAACTAAAAACTTAAAGCTAAAAACTTAAAACCAAAGTTTAAAGTTGAAAATTTAGTTGCCTTTAATTTTAAGTTTTAGGTTTTGGTTTTACACTTTAAGTTTTAAATTTTATGTTTGAAATGATTGAACAGCCTGTTGTGAATTTTCATTTGTATCCTTCGGTGGGCGAAGAGGATTGGCGGTATTGCTTTGCCACAGCCGAAGTGCGTACACTTGGAGCAGGAATGCTCAGTAAAACTGAATTGCTGAATATGGCCAATGCAGTTGACTTTGCCGATGCGGTTGATTTGCTCTCTTCGGGTGAATATGCTCTGCCGGCGAGAGCGGATTTGGCGGAGATAGAAAATATTCTGCTGGTTAAAAGAAGTGAAGTTAGAAAATTAGCTTGCGGTTTAATGGATGAATCGATTGCAGAGCTTTTCGAAGCTCGCGACGATTTTGCAAATATGCGTTTGGCCTTAAGGAGAACGCTGACAGATAAAGAACTTGGATTGGATTACAGCGGCGATGGTAATGTGGCTGCTGAACGGTTCGAGGATATTTTTGCAAGAGAAGATTATTATTCCCTGCCGTTTTATTTGGCCGAAGCTGTCGAAGAGGCGGTTCTCGGCTACTATCAAAATAAAGATATTCGCCAGATTGATTATGCGATAGATTCGGCTCACGCAAGACATAACATTGCAACGGCTCAGCGATTGGAAAATCATTTTTTGCTTGAGTTGTTCAGGATGCAGATTGATTTGACGAACATTCGCACAATGCTGCGACTGAAATTTACCGAGTCTCAATTGCGGGATGTGTTTTTGGCTGGCGGATACATTGACCCGCGGCGATTGAAGCATTGCATCGAAATTGATTACGAAGCGATTGCTCCTTTGTTTATTGCTTCGCCGTATTACCCGGCTATTGAGCAGGGCGTTTCTTATTTGGCGGCGGAAAAATCTTTTCTCAAACTTGAATCCTGCTGCTGGGAGCATTTGGAAGGATTTCTCGATTCGACTGACCAGATTTCAGCTGGAATTCAGCCGGTGATTGCTTATTTATTGAAAAAGGAAAACGAAATTCGCACGGTCAGATTAATATTGACCGCAAAGAAGAATTTTTTGGATACGAAATTGATTTTGGATCGTATTTCGTAGTCCGTGTCCCGTAACTCGTGGAGATGTATGACAGTTAAAGATTATAAGGATTTGAAAGTCTGGCAGAAGGGAATTGAAATTGTAGATAAAATATATTCGGTAACACATAAATTTCCAAGAGATGAAATGTAGGGCTTAGTTAGTCAGATGAGAAGGGCGTCCGTGTCTATTCCATCGAATATAGCGGAAGGTTTTTTAAGGCATTATAGTAAGGAATATAAGCAATTTTTATATGTATCTCTTGGCTCATGTGCCGAGTTGGATACACAACTTATTATTTCTTGCATGAGGAAATATATAACAAAGGAAAAATTAGAGGAATTAGCCGAAGATATAAATCACGAGACCCGTATGCTTGTGAGCTTAATCAATAAGATTATAACGAATTAAGAGCTGTTAAATACGGACGACGGGTCACGAGAGACGAGTAACGAACCATGGAAAATAAAGCAGCTGTTTTGGGTGATGTGGATTTTGTGCTCCCGTTTTCGGCTTTGGGACTCGATACGTATGCGGTGGATTCTTCCGCTGAAAAAATCACCGAAGCTGCTGCGGAAATAATCGAAAATAATTATAGTTTTATTGTTGTTGCTGAAAATATCGCTGCGATTGCAGACAAGGTTTTTGCAGCTGTTGAAAATAAAGCGGTGCCGTGTATTGTGGTTGTGCCATTTACCACTGAGCCGAGCGGCTTTGCAACGCGAGCTCTTTCGGATGTTCTGAAAATGGCTACTGGTATTGATATTATGCAGGATGATTAGACACAGAAACAAAAGGTGCAAAGTGTAAAATGTAAAGTGCAAAATTAAGGAAGTCATCGCAACAGAGATGCGATTCCGCAATTTTGATTTTTTATTTTTGATATTTAATTTAGCTTAGGGTTTTAATATGAGCGAAACAAGACAAGGCAGGGTAGTTAAGGTCGCCGGGCCGGTTGTAATTGCTGACGGAATGACCGGAGCTCGAATGTATGACGTTGTCCGGGTTGGCAAATTGAATCTTATTGGCGAAATCGTTGAACTAAACGGCGATCTGGCTTCGATTCAGGTTTACGAGGAAACGGTTGGCATTGGTCCTGGTGAGCCGGTAGTTGATACTGAGGAACCGCTTTCCGTTGAATTGGGACCTGGCTTGATTGAGAGTATTTATGACGGCATACAGCGGCCATTGGATTCGCTCGTAGAAGCTGAGGGTGAATTTATGAGTCGCGGCTCTGCTATGCCGGGCTTGAATAGAGAAAAAAGATGGCTCTTCAAACCGACAATCGAAAACGGAGCAGAAGTTTCTGTTGGCGATATTGTCGGCGAAGTTAAAGAAGGACCGCTGCTCGTTCATAAAATTATGGTTCCCTTTGGCGTGTCCGGCAAAGTTGAAAACTTAAAAGAGGGCGAATACACAGTTGTTGAAACCATCGGTGTTGTAAAAGCTGCTGACGGCAATGAAACGAAATTAAAATTGATGCAAAAATGGCCTGTTCGTAATTCGAGAGCTGTTATAAATCGTCTCGCTCCAAACCAATTGCTCCTTACAGGCCAGCGTGTGATTGATACTTTTTTCCCAATCGCAAAAGGCGGAACCGCTTGTGTGCCAGGCCCGTTTGGAACGGGTAAAACAGTTGTTCAGCACCAGCTTGCAAAATGGGTTGATGCTGATGTTGTAGTTTACGTTGGCTGCGGCGAACGCGGAAACGAAATGACAGGTGTACTAACCGAGTTTCCCGAATTGAGAGACCCGAGAAGTGGCGAGCCGTTAATGAAACGTTCGGTCTTAATTGCCAACACATCGAATATGCCGGTGGCTGCGAGAGAGGCCTCGGTTTACACGGGAATTACAATCGCCGAATACTTCCGGGATATGGGTTATGTAGTTGCACTGATGGCTGACAGTACGAGCCGATGGGCTGAAGCGATGCGGGAAATATCGACACGGCTCGAAGAGATGCCGGCTGAAGAAGGTTATCCGGCCTATCTCGGTGCGCGAATTGCAGCTTTTTACGAGCGAGCCGGCAGAGTCGATTGTTGCGGCAAGCCAAAACGTGAAGGTGCGCTTTCGATAATCGGAGCGGTCAGCCCGCCCGGCGGTGATTTGTCCGACTCGGTCGTTCAGGCCACGCTGCACGTAGTAAAGGTTTTCTGGTCGCTAATGGCAAAGCTCGCTCAACAGCGGCATTTTCCAGCTATTGATTGGCTTACGAGCTATTCGTTTTATAAACAATATCTGCCGAACTGTTTCAAAGATAAAGCTCAGGCGGAAAAGATGACGGCTCTTACCGTTGAAGCGATGGGACTGCTTGAGCAGGAATCGCAGCTTCTTGAAATCGTGCGACTGGTCGGCGCTGAAGCACTCTCGCCGGCTGACAGAGTTGCACTTGAAACGTCCCGCACAATTCGTGAGGATTACCTGCATCAAAACGCTTTCCATAAAGTTGATACTTACACGTCTATGGAAAAGCAGTTCGAGATGCTCGAAACGATTATGTATTTCCATAGGCAATCACTCGCTGCGATTGACAAGGGCGTTTCAACGAATGACATATTCAAACTAACTGTGCGAGAAGAGATTGCCCGTGCAAAATATATCCCGCAGGAAGAAATTGAAAAGATTGTGAAAATCCGAGAAACGATTGACGAGCAGATAACAAAGTGTAAAAGTTAAAGTGTAAAATTTAAAATTAAAGAAGTCGTCCCGAAGGGACTCCGCAATTTTGATTCCTTCGACTTTGCTCAGGACAAGTTTTTATTTTTGATATTTAATTTATCTTTAAGGGTTTATTATGTTGTCCATAAAAGAGTATCAAACGGTTACGAGTATTTCCGGCCCATTGATGATGGTTGAAATGGTTGACCAGGCCAAGTACGGCCACATCGTTGATATTGAATTGCGCGATGGCTCGATTCGGCATGGCCAGATTTTGCAGGTGGAAAATGACAAGGTTTTGGTTCAGGTCTTTGAGGGAACAAGCGGAATTGACGTTGAAAAAAGCACAGTTCGCTTTCTCGCCAAACCGCTTGAGCTTGCTGTTTCGCCGGAAATTCTTGGCAGAGTTTTTAACGGCCTCGGCCAGCCGAAAGATGATGGCCCTGCGATTATTCCTGAAAAACGTTTGGATATTAACGGCCAGCCAATCAATCCTTATGCTCGAAATTATCCGAACGAATTTATCCAGACCGGCATTTCAACAATTGACGGCCTGAACCCTTTGGTTCGTGGCCAGAAGTTGCCGATTTTTTCAGGAGCCGGTTTGCCGCACGACCAAATCACTGCCCAAATTGCGCGACAGGCAACGGTTCTCGGCCACGGCGAACAGTTTGCTGTCGTTTTTGCTGCGATGGGAATTACTTTTGAAGCGGCCCAATTTTTCATTAACGACCTTCACGAAACAGGAGCAATCGAGCGTTCTGTGATGTTTGTCAATCTTGCAAATGACCCGGCGATTGAGCGAATAGCTACTCCGCGATTTGCGCTTGCCTGCGCCGAATATCTTGCCTTCGAGCAGGATATGCACGTTCTTGTAATCTTAAATGATATGACTAATTATTGCGAAGCCCTTCGCGAAATCAGCGCTGCCCGCAAAGAAGTGCCCGGCCGCCGCGGCTATCCCGGCTATCTTTACACAGATTTAGCAACGATTTACGAGCGTTCCGGCCGCATCAAGGGCAAGGACGGCTCGATTACGATGGTTCCGGTTCTTACAATGCCGGAAGACGATAAAACTCATCCGGTTCCCGACCTGACCGGCTATATTACTGAAGGCCAGATAATTTTATCTCGTTCGCTGCACCGCAAAGCCGTTTCGCCGCCGGTTGATGTATTGCCATCTCTTTCGCGTTTGAAGGATAAGGGAATTGGCGAAGGCAAAACCCGTGAAGACCATGCCGATTTGTATAACCAACTTTATGCCGGCTATGCCCGCGGTAAAGAGGCGCAGGAATTGGCTACCATTATGGGCGAAGCGGCTCTTTCAGCTGAAGATAAAAAGTATATGACCTTTGCCAACGAATTTGAGAAGAGATATATTTCGCAGGGCTACTATGAAAACCGCTCTGTGGAAGATACGCTCAATCTTGGCTGGGAACTTTTGAGTATGTTCGACGATTCCGAGTTGAAACGAATCGATGTGGAATTGATAAAGAAATATATGCCGCGCTTTCGAAAGAATTCGAAAGCGAATTAAAAATGTAAAGTGCAAAGTGTAAAGTTAAGGAAGTCATCGCAGCAAAGCTGCGATTCCACAATTTTGATTCCTTCGACTTAGCTCAGGACAGGTTTGTTTAGGATTTAGAATTTAACGCAATACGCTTCACCCATTCGACTGCGCTCAGGGCAGGCGAGATACGAGATACGAATTATGTTAGCTAATGTAAATGCGACACGAATGGAATTGCTTGGCCTGCGAAAGCGGGTTGTGCTTGCGACGCGCGGCCATCATCTGCTGAGCGAAAAGCGAGATGAGATTTCGCGACAATTGATTGGCATTGCCCGCAAGATTAAGCCGCTTCGCAAAAAGGTGGAAGCTGAATTATTGGAAACATCGCGGCGGTTTATGATGGCTCGTGCATCTATGGAGCCGGAGGACATTAAATCTTCTCTTGAGATTCCCATTCGGAAATTTTCTCTTCTTGTTAAGTTTTCACGGATAATGAGTGTTGAAGTTCCCGAGCTTTTGCAGAAAGCGTCTGGCGAGATTATTTGTTACGGCTTTTCCAATACATCCGGCGAGATGGACGTTGCTTTAATGGCTTTGGACAGGGCTTTTGAAAGTTTGATTGAATTGGCCGAGAAGGAAAAGCAGGCACGTTTGCTTGCTGTCGAATTACAGATGACACGCCGACGGGTGAATGTTTTGGAGCACGTATTGATTCCTGATTTGAAGAGTGCGATTCGTTTCATTTTTGATAAACTCGCTGAAGCTGAGCGGGACAACACCAGCCGCTTAATGAAAATCGCCGATATCATCCGAGCGTAGCTCTGTAATGTAGAATTAAGAATGTAGAATGTGGAATTGCGGAATCCCTTCGGGATGGTTTTCTTAATTTTTAATTCTCAATTACTAATTCTAAATTCTTTTCCTGCCTGCCCGACGAAGCCCTTTGGGCGAAGGCGGGTCATTGCGAGGCAGCTTCGCTGCCGCGGCAATCTCAAGTTGATTATTATTTTACTTTTCGTTTAGCCCTGCCGCGGCGTAGTCGAAGACAAAGACGGAAGCCGATAGACGAATGGGTTGTTCAAGTCGCTCAATCAGGTTGAAATTGCGATGGATACTGTTATGTTGAGAGAATAAAACATGAAAAAACAATACTTCATTCCTCTATTTATTGTTACTTTAACGACACTTTTGCTTCTCACTTTTTTGAATCCTGCACATGCAAAACGAGCATTACTACAGCCAGGGACTATTGAAGAACATTTCTCAGAAAATAAGAATTACCGTATTGAAATAAAATATCTCGGAGAACATCCTGATAAAATTGTGGAAGCAACTCTTTATGAGAAGAATATAAAGAAATGGCAAAAGTTCTACCCTGTTCACCCTGGACTTATCAATGTTTCTGATGACGGCTCACGCATTGCATTTGCAAATTGGGGCTGGTATGACGAAGGTGGTTTCAAAAGTCTCACCATATGTGATGGGCAAGGAAATGTCCTAAAAGAGTTGACGTTTAGTGAAATCCAAGAATCGGAACGTGGATACAAGGGATATATGCTGTGGTTACGAGATTCGGCGATTTCAAGCAGTGGAGATTACTACGCAATGGGAGCGTACGGTAAAGAGAAAGCGGGGATTTATCTGCTGGATATCAAAAAAATGACATTTTTGTGGCAGCAGGCATGTGGTTATGAAAGGTTAGAAGATATTAAAGTATTTGATAATGGCATTGTTTTAGTTGCAACTTCAGATTATCCTTCCGGCAAACTATCATTTTCTGTCTTGAATAATCTTGGGCAAGTGTTGTGGGAAAAAGGTTGTAGTTGGCGGATTAATTATGCGGTAGCAAATTATTTGAAAATTAAAGGCGATAGTTTTGGAATTCTAAATACTTTGGATAATGATTTTATAGCACTCCAAGTCAGAGACGGGAATATATATCCGCGAAATGAATTTCTGATTTATGAAGGCGGAGTTGGCGCAATAAAATGTGGTATGTCCATAGAGAGTTTATATTTCTTGTATCCGTATTCTATTATTAAGCTGCTGGATTTACACGCAGATGGATTGTTTTCTCCTTTTATTGGAATCTACTTTGAGGGCAATCATCCATCTCTTTTAGCAGAACTTGGCTGGAACAATGAAAAAGGGTGGATTGTGAATAGAATCTGGGCTTATGATCCTAGGTTTAAAACCGAAACCGGAGTTGCAGTAAACTCAACCTTAGGTGACGCAAAGAAGACAAATGTGATATCCTGGATTATATCTAACGAAAATAGAGATGTTATTGGATATATCCAGAAACTACAGATAGTATTTCTTCTTGAATCATCAAACATACCAGAGAAATTCTATAAAAATCATGAGGTTTCTCTTGTACCCGAAGATGCAAAGATTTTGGCCATAGGGACCACGTCAAAAGGAAAAACATTTAGCTGTCACAACTTTTTCCCGAAACTTCCGCTACGGTTTTTGATAGCCCCGAAATGACCCGTCTTCGTCCCTTTGGGACTTCCGCCTTCGTTAAAACTTCGGCGAGACAAGACGACGCGACAAGCCGATTGCGCAATACGAAATGCCCATAATAAAATACCACTCCTTGACAGGATGGGCTCTGTTGCGAACTAAACACGAAATATGCAATAAGAAACTACCAACGCAATACGCATCACAAAATTCAAAAAAATCAGTGAAATCTGGTTCGACAAGCTCACCATGTTCAGCGTAATCTGCGATTAAACAAAAACAAAAAATCCGTGAAAATCTGTGTAATCCGTGGTTAATTTCCATGTCTTTTTAATCTGCGTAATCAGCGATAAATTTAGTGTTCCAAAAACTTTCCAAAACAATCGATTGAAAACGGCATACCCACCAAAAAAACTGGCTCTTTTTTGACAAAAAACGGTAAATTCCAACTCTTTTTTGACCAAAATTGACAAAAAACGACAAAAAATGACTACTTTTTGGCCACTTTTCGGCAAAAATCGTAGTTTTGATTGACGCAAAACCGGCTTTTCAGTATGAAAAACAAAGAAACGCCCCCAAAAATCACTTTTTCAACCTCGAAAAAACACTATATTTTCAGAAAAATTCACCCCAAAATCGCAAATTTATATGCTGCTTTTGATTGAAATTGAAAATAGTTGCTCCCTCCTTCGCAAGCTATGGAGGGCAAGCGTTGCTCGTTGCTGGTTGTTAGCTCGTTCTGAGCGTTGAGTTCTTGAGTTAAGGAAGTCATTCCGAAATTCTCAATTCTCAATTCCACATTCTAAATTCGCTTTGCTATCCAAAATACAGGGTTTTTAGAGATGCAAAACCAGAGAATTTCTGGGTATATTGCTGAACTAAAATGCCGACAAATCAGTAGTGAATACACGATACGCATCAGTCGCTTGCGAAATGATTATCGGAATATGCAAAAATATATTGGGGGATGCTGGTTAAGACATCCTGATTCAATATTTTCTAATTCAGGACCTTATCTATGTGTCCGATGGGATATTTGAGTTTATAAAAAAACTATTTTGTAAAAAGGGGCTACCAAATGAGACTTAAACACCTGCATCCTGGAATGATGAAACTTACTGCATTGGCTATGGCTGTTTTCGTTGCCCTGTCAGGCGTTGCTCTCGGAACACAAGGAGAGCAAGATAAGGTCTATAAAATCGGCGTGCTGGCAAAAAGAGGTCAGGAAATCTGCTCTGAAAGATGGTCGGATACAAATCAGTACTTAACCAGCAATATCGAAGGTGCCGCTTTCAAAATAGTTTTCCTTAATTTCGATGAAGTACATTCAGCAGTTGAGCAGGGTGATATTGACTTTGTTTTTGTTAATTCTTCCTTCTACGTGGAACTGGAGGCGATGTATGGTGCGGAGAGGATAGCCACACTGAGAAACCTCGGCTCAGGAAAACCATGCACTGTTTATGGGGGAGTAATTTTCACCACTGCTGACAGGGGCGATATAAACAGCTTTAAGGATTTGAAGGGCAGGAATCTTGCTGCTGCCCATGAATCTTCGCTTGGTGGATGGAGGGCATGCTGGCGAGAACTCAAAGACAAAGGCATTGACCCATATAGAGATTTTGCCAATTTGACATTTGAAGGCACCCATGATGCGGTTGTCTATGCGGTCAGAGATGGCGTAGTTGATGCCGGCATTGTGCGGACGGACATACTTGAGTGCATGGCTCAAAAGAATGAAATAGATATTCGTGATTTCCGCATTATTCGCGAAAAAGATACATTCCAAAGTGAAGATTTCCCTTTTTTACATAGTACACGGCTTTATCCTGAGTGGCCGCTGGCAAAATTGAAAAACACACCTGATGATATAGCGGAAAAAGTTGCAGTGGTACTTATGTGCATAAAACCATCCTATCAATGCGCCGTTGTCGGAAAATATGCCGGATGGACAATTCCACACAATTATCAGCTGGTACACGATTGCTTAAAAGAACTAAAAGTCGGACCTTACAAAAATTATGGCAAGATTACTCTTGCTGGTGTCATCAGCCAATATTGGCCATGGATTATTACGATTGTCGTTGTTGTGGCCTCAATGGGCACCGTTGTATTTGTTTTGCTATCAAATCGAAAATTAAGATCTTCGCGGAAGGCACTCAAAAAGGAAATAACAGGCCACAAGCAGGCCGAAAAAGCACTTGTCGAAAGCGAAGAGCGTTTTCGACAGGTAACAGAAAATGCTCACGAGTGGGTATGGGAAGTTAATCCGCAAGGCCTATACACGTATGTAAGCCCGGTTGTGGAAAAAATTCTGGGCTATAAAGTCAATGAAATCGTGGAAAAAAAATATTTTTATGAACTCTTCCATCCCGATGACAGGGAAGAACTGAAGAAAAAAGCATTCGATGCTTTTGCTGAAAAGAAATCATTCAGCGAACTTACAAATAGAAACATACATAAAGACGGCCAAGTCGTCTGGCTTTCAAGCAGCGGTGTAGCCATCCTTGATGATGATGGAAAACTGCTCGGCTATAGGGGGGCTGATATAGATATTACCAACCATAAAAAAACCGAACAGAAAGCGGCCAGTGAAAAAGCGCTGCTTTGTGCGCTTATGGATAATCTGCCGGATAGAATCTACTTCAAAGATATTGAAAGTAGGTTTATCAGGGTCAGCAAGGGTTTGATAAAGTATCACGATCTCGGCTCGCCGAAAAAAGTAATTGGAAAAACAGACTTCGACCTCTTCGCAGGTGAACATGCAAATAAAGCATACGAAGATGAGAAGAAAATTCTCAAGACCGGCCAGCCCCTGCTCGGCATAGAGGAAAAAGAAACATGGCCGGATGGCAAAGTTACATGGTCGTCAACTACTAAAATGCCGCTGCGGGATAAAAACGGAAAAATAATAGGAACTTTCGGAGTCTCAAGAGATATTACCAGCAGATGTGTAGCAGAGCAGCGGCTGGCACATACAGCTCTCGAACTGAAACGTTCAAATGCTGACCTGCAGCAGTTCGCATCAGTGGCTTCACACGATTTGCAGGAGCCGCTTAGAATGATAACAAGCTATCTGCAGCTGCTCGTAAAACGATACGAAGAAAAATTCGACAGCGATGCAAAAGAATTTATTGCATTTGCCGTTGATGGTGCAAAACGTATGCAGGGACTTATCAACGATTTACTGCAGTACTCCAGAGTTGGAACAAGAGGCAAGCCGTTTGCGCCGTGTAGTCTCGAAGACCTTGTAACAAGATCAATCAGAGACCTTGGCCAAAAAATCGAAGAAAATCAGGCGGTTGTTACGCATACGCGTATGCCAAATGTAATAGCTGACAGTACGCAACTCGAACAGATATTCAGAAACATTGTCAACAATGCTCTCAAATACCGTCATAAAGAAGTGCTGCCAAAAATACATATAGCATGTGAGCAGAAAGGCAAAGAGTGGGTTTTCAGCATAAAAGACAACGGCATCGGAATGGAGAAAAAATACTTCGATAGAATCTTTGTAATCTTCCAGCAGCTGCACGCAAGGAATGAATACGGCGGAAGCGGAATCGGCCTGGCGGTCTGCAAAAGAATCATCGAAAGGCACGGCGGACAAATCTGGGTCGAATCCGAATTTGGAAAAGGCTCGACATTCTACTTTACGCTGCCAGTAGAAAGAAACGATGAAGAAAATATTGAAGAAAAAGGTGAAGATGAAATTAATACCGAAGAATTGGAAACAATAATAAGGGATAAATAAAATCCACAAAAACTGATGCAAATTAAGTCCTGTTTGGCAGGAGTAAACAGAAAGGTAATATTATGGCTGAGCAACGAATAAAATGTTCGGATGATTCGCTGATGAATGTCCTGCTTGTTGAGGATAATCTCGGGGATGTGCGGCTGACTGAAGAGGCAATAAAAGATGGCAAGCTGGCAGTCAATCTGTATGTGGCAAGCGATGGCGTTGATGCAATGGAGTTTCTCAGAAAAGAAGGTGAAAATGCCAATGCACCTACGCCAGACCTGGTTTTGCTGGATTTGAATCTGCCGAGAAAAAACGGACACGAAGTTCTTTCAGACATAAAAACAGATAGCAAATTGAAAAGCATTCCGGTTGTGGTTTTAACAAGTTCGGAAGCCGATACGGATATTGTCAAGTGTTACGATCTTTACGCAAATTGTTATATCGCAAAGCCAGTGGATCTCGAGCAGTTTGCTATAGTCGTAAAGACAATTAAAAATTTCTGGTTCACAATTGTAAGACTACCTGAGGAGGCATAATAATGGACGAGAAAAAAGTCAAAATTTTACTTGTCGAAGACAATCCAGGAGATGTTCGGCTTGTCCACGAGGCATTGAAAAACAGTAAACTTGCCGTTGATTTGTACATAGCAAGAGATGGAGAAGAGGCAATGTCTTTTCTCCGGCGAGAGGATGACCATAAAGATGTTCCTATGCCTGACCTTATCATTCTCGATTTGAATCTGCCGAAAAAAGACGGAAGAGAAGTGCTCGCTGAGGTCAAAGCTGACAGTCGCCTCAAGAGAATTCCAGTGGTAGTAATGACTTCATCAAAGCTGGATGAGGATGTGGAAAAGTGCTACAAACTGCACGCCAACTGTTACATTTCCAAACCAGTAGATTTGGATTTGTGTTCAAGTATTGTACAAAATATTGAGGACTTCTGGTTCACAATTGTGAAACTGCCGGAAGAATGAAAAAATGGATGAAAAAAATAAAACAATAAAACTACTGCTGATAGAAGATAATCCCGGCGATGCACGTCTGATGAAGGAAATGCTGACAGACGGTATGGACAGTCCCTTTACAGTGGAGTTTGCAAGCTGTCTTGCTGAAGGACTTGAGCAGCTCGACAAAGCGAACTTCGATGTGATAATACTGGATTTAATGCTGCCGGACAGCTACGGCCTTGAGACCTTTGTGAAGGTCAATGAAAAAGCGCCGCGTTCGCCGATTGTTGTTACGAGCGGATTGAACGATGAGGCGCTTGCCGTTAATGCCGTGCAAAGAGGCGCACAGGATTATCTTGTAAAAGGCCATGCTGACAGCGGTGCGATGCGGCGATCTCTTAGATACGCTATAGAGCGAAAGCAGATTCAGGAAAACCTGCGAATCAAAGACCGTGTAGTCGAATCTTCAATCAACTCAATAGCAATAGCTGATTTGCAGGGAAAGCTGACTTATGCAAACCATGCTTTTCTGGATTTATGGGGTTACGAAAGTATTGATGAAGTTAAAGGAAAATCAATAGAGGAATTTTCGCACAGATTTACCGAGGCGCTCTGGATTACTGAAACCGCACTAAGTCGCGGAAGCTGGCAGGGTAAAATGCGAGGACAGAGAAAAGACGGAGTTGCTCTGGATTTGCAGCTTTCAGCTTTTATAGTTTCCGAAAGCGATGAGGTACATAAACCAATGTGTCTCGTATTTTCATTCGTGGATATTACAGAGCTGTCACAATTGCGCCGCCGACTTGAAAGCGAAAGATCGTTTGCAGGAATCATCGGCTGCGATGCGAAAATGCTCGAACTGTTCGACACGATAAGAGAGGTTGCTGAAGTTGATGCACCGGTTCTGCTGCAGGGTGAAAGCGGGACAGGGAAAGAACTTGTCGCAATCGCAATACATAATCAGGGAACGCTTTCAAATAGGCCGTTTGTGCCGGTCAATTGCGGAGCTTTGCCGGAAGGCGTACTCGAAAGCGAACTTTTCGGACATGTAAAAGGTGCGTTTACAGGGGCTATAAGAGATAGAAAAGGAAGATTCGAGCTGGCAGATGGAGGAACGATATTCCTTGACGAAATAGGCGAGCTGCCGAGGGAAATGCAGGTGAAACTTTTAAGAGTTTTGCAGGATGGAAAATTCCAGCCGGTTGGCTCGGAAAAAACCATGAAAGTTGATGTCAGGGTAATCAGCGCAACAAATAAAAATCTCGCTGAAGAAGTCAGCAACGGAACATTCAGAGAAGACCTTTTCTATCGGCTGTGTGTTGTTCCGATTTATATGCCGCCGCTACGCGAAAGAAGAAAGGATATTCCGCTGCTCGCAAATCACTTCCTCAGAGAAGCATTGGCTGAAATGCACAGAGAAAAAGTCGTGCTCTCAACCGAAGCGATTGATTTCCTTATGGAGTACAACTGGCCGGGAAATGTGAGAGAGCTGGAAAATGCAATGCAATACGCATTGATGAAATGCAAGGGCGACCAGGTTTTGCCCGAACATTTTTCTCTCAGAGACAGAAGCGTTGCTTTTGAAGAATCAACGCAGGACAAAAAACAGAGAAAAACAAAAATCGATACAGATTCAGTCACAAAGGCACTTGAAGAAACCGGCGGAAATAAAATCGCCGCCGCTGAAAAGCTCGGAGTTTCAAGAGCAACACTGTATCGACATATTCAGGATGGTCAAGAATCAAACAAAACCGGAGCGAGGTAATTTGTTATTTTAAAACAAATTTACAGGGAGAATGTGAATACGCAAAAAATGCCGACAGAATCGGTACGTTTTGTGGTTTATAGATTGCGGGTGATTTATGAGTGTGGCAACAAAAACCAATAAACCAAAGCCAGGCGTAAAACTTGGTGTTCGCTTCGGCGAATGGCTTGTTAGCAAAAATGTGATGAGCACGGACAAGCTCAATGAAGCCCTGCGAGAACAAAGAACGAGTGGCGGCCGATTGGGAGAAGTTCTGCTGAGATTGGAAATACTCAGCCATAAAGATATTACAAATGCTCTTGCTGAATACCTCGGAATAGATTGCGTAAATCTTGAGGACACTTCCAAAATCAATATGGACGTAGCAAGAAGTATTCCAGAAGCAATCGCAAAACGGTTCTGCTTAATCGCAACCGGTGAAGCAGATGGTAAAATCATTGTGGCAATGGGCGACCCGCTAAATGTAGTTGCAATAGATACGATAGCACTGAAATTGAAAAGACGTATCAAGCCGGTCATAAGTTCTATTCCGGAAATTCAGCACGCAACAGAAGTTGTCTATCACGGAAGCGACCTTGAAGAACAAAAACTAAAAGACATCGTCGAACTCGATGCAAAAAACAGCAAAAGCGATGAAATAATAGAAAACCTTATGGAAACAGACATTAGCAAGGAAGCCGATGCTAATGATGCTCCTGTAATTCAATTTGTAAATCTGCTGCTCAGCCAGGCCGTAAAATCAAAGGCCAGTGATATTCACATTGAGCCGCGAGAAAAAGTAATGAGCATTCGAATGAGAACTGACGGTGTGCTCAGAAATATGGTGCCGCCGCATCCAAAAATGCAGGCAGCTGTAACTACAAGATTGAAAATCCTCTCGGAAATGGACATTGCGGAAAGAAGATTGCCGCAGGATGGAAGATTCAAAATAAAAGCGACAGGAAGAGATGTGGATGTGCGTGTCTCAACAATACCAACAATATACGGTGAAAAAATCGTTATGCGATTGCTCGATAAAACAGCGGTCGACCACAATATTGAAAAGCTGGGATTTTCACCTGAAATGCTGAAAAAATTTAAAGCTGTTCTGACTCAGCCGCACGGAATTATAATTGTTACAGGGCCAACCGGAAGCGGTAAAAGTACTACGCTTTACTCTTCGCTGGCGTATCTGAACGACCCCAAAAAGAATATCACAACAGTTGAAGACCCTGTGGAATACCGGCTCGAAGGAGTTAATCAGGTACAGGTTAAGCCGGAAATCAAGCTGGATTTTGCAAGGTGCCTGAGGGCAATACTAAGGCAGGACCCGGATATTGTTTTAATCGGCGAAATCCGAGATAAAGAAACAATGGAAATCGCAATCAAGGCCTCGCTTACCGGCCATCTTGTGATGAGTACTTTCCACACAAACGATGCGCCAAGTGCAATCAGCCGATTGGTTTATATGGGACTGGAGCCGTATTTACTGGCTTCAACTTTGAATATGATAATTGCGCAGCGGCTCGTCAGAAAAATCTGCGATAAATGCAAAGAGCCGGTCGAACTTAATGATGAAGTTTTGAAGCATCTTCACATTGACCCGGCTGAGGCGAAAGATAAAGTTTTCTATCACGGCAAGGGCTGTAATGCGTGCGGCGGAACCGGCTATAAAGGACGGCTGCCAATTTTTGAGGTCTTGATGTTCGACAGGGACATTCGTGAAAAACTCGTCGCCGGGGCAAAAGAAGCAGAATTAAGGGCAGCTGCAAGAGCAAACGGATACGGCGGATTGCTCGAAAGCGGCGTGGAAAAATTGCTGGCCGGACTTACAACAGCTGAAGAAGTTCTGAATGTAACATTTGAAGAGGATGTAACGTAAAAAAAGTTAAAAAAAATAATTAAAATCAAATCACATAAAAAAAACATCATTCCAAACTGTCTCAAATTTATCAAAAGTGTCTCATTTAATCGAAACTGTCTCATTTGTTAATGAGACAGTCTGTCTCATTTCGCAGGCGTTCTGAAAAATCGTAAACTCATTTTTGGCATAGCTTTATCAAATCTGTCTCAATAAAAGTGTATCACAAAAATTGAGACAAACTGTCTCACTGTCTCATTAAGAACGCCAAATGAGACAGTTGTAAATCTTATAACGTAAAAAATAATCACTCCCAAGTCGTTTGTATTGCTGAAGTTACAATCTTTTACTGCAATGTCCGATAATTTGGCACAACGATTGCTCATAAACACCAATGTATGGCATCAAACAAAAAACAAAATCGGTGGGGTCAGGAGAGAGAGAATGGTGAGTCATATTGGAAATGAATATATCTCGGAGGCAATGAAGATGGCTCAACGTATTATGCGTATGGCTAATTGCGGTGAACTGTTGACGAATAACGATGAATGCGGAGTGCTCTTTGGAGTGCTGCGGGATTGTGCTTACAAAATCCGCAAACAGGCAATGCGAGATACTCAAATTCAAAAACAAAAAACAATAGCTGATGAAATCGAATATCTGTTGAGTGAGCAGTCCGAGATTCAAAAACCAAAATGCGAACAGTCGTAAAGGAAGAGGCAATACTATGACTCACAACATTAACATAGAAAATGAATACAATAATTATATCGCCAGTAAGTGGCAGAAACTTTCCAAAACAACACAACATGCCTTAAAAATGGAAAAAGACGGAGTAAGCCAGAACTACGTTAATGCAATATCTATGTGGACTATAAAATTTCTTCAGGAAAAATTAAATAATCTGGAAACAGAAACGAAATAAAAACCGACCAATGCAGGATAGAGCGAGGAGTTGAGAGAGAAAGAGGCGGGAGCTGAGAGAGAGTGAGATGTCGGAGGAGAGGGAGAGGAAAGAGTAGGGAGAAAGTGGAGAGGTGAGAGTAGAGAGAGTGTCGAAGCAGAGGCAGGGTGAGTGAGTTGGAGAGAAAAGGGAAAGAGGCAGGGAGAGTAGAGAGCAGGAGAGTTGGTCGAGAGAGAGTTCTATAGGAAGAGGATTTTTAGTAAATAGTAACTGGTTTCAAAGTTAGAAATTGGCTTAATGGAGGATAGAGAGAGGATGATGAATTTGGCCCAGTCGATTTGGGCCAAAAAAACAGGGCTAATTCAACGGAGGAGAGGAGGAGGTTGAGTTAGCCCCGACAATTGTTAGCGTAACAAGCACACCTGTACCCAAAATTACGCTAATAACAAAAAGCCCCCCAGGACATTTTTGTTATTCAAATTTACTACTTACCAGCAGTTTTCCTTTCAAAAATTATTCGGCAATTCAGCTCTTTTGCAAAACTGACTATATACAGTTTAAGCTATAAACCAGCAAAAGCCAATTACGGTCATTACGTGTTTATTGAAGTAAAACAAAATTGCCCCAGGACACACCAATTCGGGGTCATTGCGAGCGAAGCGAAGCAATCTCAAAAACTCAAAAATCGAGATTGCCACGGCAGAGAAGCTGCCTCGCAATGACAATGGTTGAGGTGCTATTCTCTACAGAATAATTACAAATATTAAAAAAACCGCTGTCTATTTGAAATAAACAGCGGTCTTGAATAAGCTCACTAAAAACAATTATTTAATTGTTCGTTATTTATTTTCCTCGGAAACATCACCAAAACTTACTTTTGACGTTTTGGCTTTTGGGATATTGGTTCTTTTAAGTGCTTCAATATCGTCCGGTGAAAGAGTCGGCTCTATAACAATTCGCGGAGTTATGAATATAAGCAATTCGTTGGTTTTCACCGATTCGCTCGTATCTGTGAACAGTCCTCCGAGCAAGGGCAAATCGCCAAGTAAAGGCATTTTGCGAATGTCCTGCGTGATTTCCCTTTTGCGAAGTCCGCCGAGAACTACGGTCTGATTGTTCCTCACCAACGCTTTTGTGTCAAGCATTCGGGTACTTACGGTGGGAACAAGCAGGGCGCCTGTCGAGTCTCTCTGCTGGTCTTCAACAATGCCGAATTCAGGAATAATGTGTAATCTGAGCATTCCGTCTCTTGTAATGTGGGGTGTAACCTGAAGCTGTACACCGACATCCTTGAACTGAGTTGAAGTCATACTGCCGCCATCAGATGTTGCACTTTGCTCCTTGTATGGAATTTCGCGTACAATCTTAAATTGAGCTGTTTCATTGTCGAGTACGAGTATGCTCGGATTTGCGAGAAGGGTGGCTCCTACCTGTTTGTGAAGCATACTCAGAGCTATATCTATATCGACCATATCATTCATCAGACCAAAACGTATAGAGCCGCCGGTTTCACGGTCGAATCCGCCGCTTACAAATGGTCTGCTTCGATAACTTGTTGATTCTGTTGTTGTTTCCTGTGTTTTGACAATGCCTCTGCCGTCCGATGCCGGTGTTTCGGTTCTAACCGTTCCAGTACCAGTCGTTGCGGGTGATTGAGTTGTAACCGTTTCTGTAATTACTGGCGCTGTGGCATCGGGGTCGTCACTTTCGGTTATGGTGGTTGTGTAAGTATCAGTAGCTGATGTATCGGTTGTGGTGGTTGTGTAAGTATCAGTAGCAGGCGTATGAGTATCCGTTATCGTTTCTTTGTCTGTTTTTGTGATGGTGTCAATGGCTGTATTGCGGCCGGCATCCCAATCTACTATAACATCGAAACTTTCTGTGCTGGTTATGTCATAGATTCTAACCTCAACCATAATCTGCGGTGTGATGCGGTCGATTTCCTCAATGAAAGTATCAATCGCCTTGATTTTGCTCTCAGTGTCAGTAACGATTATGTTACTCGTGCCGGGACTGGAAGACAGTGAGCCGCGATTGGATATGAATTTTTCCAACGACTTTTCGACTTCATCAACGTTTGCATAAATGATGCGGTATATCCTATTGACAAGCTTTTCAGATTCGTCACTGATTTCTGCTGAAGGAGCTATTCTTATCATATTTTTATCGAGAATATAGCCAAAATCGTGCGCTCTAAGAATGTTGTTAAGTGCCTCCTCGAGAGGAATCTCCGTTAGCGTAGCGGTCACATTTCCGAATACTTTGGGACTCTTGACAATATCAACATCGGCTTGCTCGGCCATTATTCGCAGTACGTCTTCGATTGCCGTATCCCTGAAATCAACGCTGATTTTTTTCTGCATCCGCTGCTCAAGCGATGTTAAGACCTCCTTGTTTACAGAATTCGGGTCATTATTTTCGGCGTCGGTTGCTGCCGGCGTTGCGCAGATGAATGTCACAAGCACTAACAGCCATATTCCTTTTCTTGTTTTTTTTATAAAACCGCTCATAACAGTTTCCTTCCTAATTGTGTTCATTGTTCATTAACAGTTTTTTTATCTATGAACTAATTATTTTTGGACCTTTTGTCCCCACGTTTTTCCATTAAGTTCAAACACTACGCCGTCTTCGAGTATTTTTACGACAGTTGCATCGGATATTTTATCTCCTTCATGCACAATTTGTGTGCCTACGATTGCAGCTGCCTGGTCCTTACTGTGGACGATTCCTTTTACAATAAATTGTCCGCCCACTGCATAGCCGGCAGATTCAGAACCCTGTTTCATAGGGTCGCGTATCGCTTCAGGATACGGATTGGGTATTTCCCAGTTAATCTTGCTTGCCGATGCAGTACCAGCTGTATCCACCGCAGCCGAATTCTCAGAAAGAGCCGCTTGTGGACTGGCTGAACCGAAAGTGCGAATAAGGACGATAATAAAAACCACAACAAGAATCGGCATAAGTATGAGCATTTTCTTTTGCCTTGGGTCTTCGACCTTACTGGTGAGCTTCTGGATTTTTCTCGTTAGCTTTTCTGTTATTGGTTTTAAGCTGTGCGAAAGCTGAACAGTTTTATCTGCTACAAATTCGGCATTTTTTCGCCATTGAATGTGTTTTACTTTTTCGATTAAAACCAAAGTTAAACTAATTACTGTTTGCCAGATTTTACGCCAATCAATTCTCGCAAAAAGCTGTTTGACTGAATCAATTTTTATTTTTTGTTTTATGGTTTCAATTTTCTTTTTAGTTGGTTCTGATATTTCGGCTATTTCTGTTTCCGGTTGCAGCGGCTTTGGCTCAAATGTTACTTTTTGCTCCAGCTGACCTGGCGTGGCAACTTTTGGTTTTTGTATAACATCTTCAACTGGCTTTTCAACCAACTCGACAACCGGCTCGACAAAATCGTCTATTGAAGCCGGCTTTGAAATAATGTCATCATTCGCTTTTGGCGGCTGGCTCAGCGGCTGCGAATATATGTGCGGCTTCTGCTCAGTGTCGTTTTTCGGAATCGGCACGCCGTCAAAAATTGATGATATTTTCTTATGAAGTCCTGTTCTATCTTTTGGCATTGCTTATCTCCTCAACGAGAGCTTTGTATTCAATTGCACCTTTACTTTGCGGAGCGTAAGTCAGAATCGATTCGCCTGCGCTTGGTGCTTCGGCAAGACGAATCGTTCGGTGAATCACAGTATCAAACATAAGCTCACCGAAAAACTCCTGCATTTGGCTGCGTATCTGTTTACTTAGAAGTGTCCTGTTTTCAACGAAAGTCATAAGCACGCCGAGAATTTTCAGCTGACGATTGAAACGCTCTTTGACAATGTCAATCGTTTCTAACAGCTGCTTTAATCCCTCAAGAGCATAATAATGAGTTTGAACCGGAATTATAATATCCGAACTTGCCACAAGGGCATTTAGTGTAAGCAAACTAAGCGAAGGCGAGCAGTCAATAATGCACATATCGTAATTACCGCCGACAAATGCCAGCTGCTGACTTAATGCGTATTCTCTGCCTTGCAGCATTGTCAAATTGGAATCAACACCGCTGAGCAGGACATTGCTCGGAGCTAAATCCAGTCCGTCAATTCGGCTGGGGATTATTATTTCAGAAATTGAAGTTTGATTATCGCACATGGCATCATAAATGGTTTTCTCCATCTGCTCCGGCTCAAAACCAAGTCCGAGAGTTGTATGTCCCTGAGGGTCAAGGTCAACGAGCAAAACCTGTTTGCCGGCCATAGCGAGAGCGGATGCGACATTTACAGCTGTGGTAGTTTTGCCGCAGCCGCCTTTCTGATTTGCTATAGCTATTGTTCTCATAAGTTAATATCCAATAATTTTTATGCAGTTCGTATTAACTGCCCTTCATATTCTTAACAAAAACAGCCAACTCCATATCTATCAGCGGCTGCGATTTATCACAGTCTTTCTGCGTTATTTTGAATTCATCCACAAAAATAATTGGGCGATGTCGTTCAAGTGAATTCAGAAAAGCAGCACACCGATTAAAGCTGGCATTGAAACTTACGTTTATACGCTTTTCATTTATGTAGCTGTACTCTTGTCCCTGCAAGTTTTGACATTTATTTTTGAATCCGATTTTGAAGGCAGAGACCTTTTTTTCAGATGCGATTTTACCTATGTCAAAAGTCAGATTAGCTGAATCTTCAAAATCGACCACAAAATCGGTCAGTTTGCTGCGCAAAAGCTCAATTTGTTCGCTGAGCTTGTCTTTATTGTCCTGGAGAGTGGCGCTTATGGCGTATTCGTAGTTTTCTTTCTGTGAAATCAATTGCTTTTTAAGCGATTGCATTTGTTTTCTCTGCGGAACCAGCATAGTTGTGTAGCCGAACAGCAGTAGTACAAAGCCGCCGCACCATACCATGGCTATTGTAGTAATATATTTTTTGAAAGCTGATTTTGTCATTTCTAACTTCGCTCCTGCGTTACATTTCTGATTTGAAAACACAGTTTATTTCATAAAAAACAACGTCTTTTTCCTTGTAATTTTCAACCTGCTGAGATACCTGCACAGTTTCAAGTTTTGAACCAAGATTTTCAGGCAGCAGGAGCTGCCGGCGAAAATCCCGCACTTCTTTGGCACTGTCATATTTGGCATTGGCCATTATTTTCATATAAAGTGTTCTAACAGGAACCGAGACGGAAATCATTTTTTCAAAGTTTTCTTTGCTTGGAACGCTTTTACTTACAAAATTTTGCTTAACAGAAAGTTTAGTTAATACAACTGAATTCGGCAGATTCTTTATCATTGTTTCCAGGACCGGCGACCACTGCATATGATTGGCAATGGCAGAGGATACATCCGAAAGGCAGCCGTTTATAGTTTTTTTCTCGTTTTCGAGCGACCTTTGCAGATTCACCGCTTCAGCTAATTTATTCGTATTTGATTCGTAATTTCTTATCTCCTGAGTTCGCACGGAGATGATGATTGTAGTGCGGAGATAATAGCCGAACATAGCCATTGCGATGAGCAGCGGTATGATAAAAGCTATTGCCATAACAGCAATGCTTTCAGGCCGACTCTTTATCGGAATGCCCTGTCCCTTTAATAAATCTATTTTGAACATAGCTTGATTTTTCATTTTATGCCCTATTAGATACTCCTCATAGCAAGTCCGGCTGCGACCGCGAGAGCAGGCCCATTTTTAGTCACAATTTCCGGAAGGTCTATTTGTTGTGCTGATTCATCGTACGCCATTTCATCAAAGGGATTCCACAGCACAGCTGCCGTAGGAAGCTGCTCATTGAGTATTTCAACGAAACCTTCGACAAGTGCAAAGCCGCCGCAAACAAATATTTTATCAATAACAGCCGACTGCTCCTGAGCTGTGTAGTATCTTAGAGTTTCAGTAACATCAACGACGAGCTTTCGGCAGGCCTCTTCGAGCAATTTCGGATTCGGTGCTTTGTGCCTGATGTCCAGTTTTTCGTAGCCACTTTCTGTTACGGCGTATTCGCCGTGCTTGGCGATTTCCTTTATAATATCTCTTCCGGCGTACGACAAGTCGCGAACGAAAGGAAGACCATTGTCACCCATAATCACCAGGTTCGTAAAAGAATTTCCAACATTCAAAATAGCTGTCGTTTGTCCCTGCTGGAATTTATTATGTTCACCGAAATAGTTTAAAAGAGCCAATCCGTCAACGTCCATCATAACGGTGTTAAGCGAAGTGTTTTTAACGAGATGTGTTTTTTTGTTTATAATTTTATTTGTAGCTGCAACCATAACACCACGAATGTTATTTTTGTCATTGCTTGGCACCACCTGATAATCAACAACACCTTCATCAACATTGAAAGGGCAGACCTGCTTGGCTTCCATTAGAGCTGCTCCCGCTATTTCATCGTTCGCGAGAGATGGAAACTTGAAACGACGAACCGCAACTTCCGGCCCACAAATTCCGCAAACCGCAAACGGCGTTTGAATTCCAGTAATAAGGAGAGAATCACGAATAGCTTTGGCTGTGTTTATTTCCTGATGAGTTTTTCCATCCTCATCTGCTTCAATGATATCAACAATACCAGCGGCGTTGACAGTCCAGTGCGAATTATTTTTGCTAAGCTGGACCATCTTTACCGAAGACGTACCAATGTCGAGGCCAAAGACTTCATCGTGGTCGATTTGAAGCAATTTTTTCAAATTAAAATCCATTTTGTATCTCACATACACAATAGTGTTCTCGTTCACACATACCTCTTGCGGCATCTATGCGTATGTCGGCTTAAAAAAGGAGATGTTTAATCTTAAAATTATGATGTGCAGCAGCGAAATAGTGGTTGTGTGCTTTTATTGCATATAGCCCTATAAAAAACAGGCGACTGATTATTTAAGCGGCTTTTTTGAAACAGGAATAATTTATTGCTGGAAAAAATAGAAATGTTCTTGAAACATTATCGGGCGTTTTTGGGCGTTACAAATGGTACATAGCTTACGATGAACTCATTAGAATTCTGACCAGGACAGGACTGTTGGTTCGGGCGGGTCTGGAAATGTGAGCAAATTGCCGAATGCAGCATCTATAGCGGCCTGGTCGAAGTTTATATTCGCTGTTCCGGTAACTCTGGTATCCACCGTAATATCGCCTTCTACAAATATCGAGCCGTTAACTTCTATGTTACCGCTTATAAATAATTCTCCTATAACCCAGATTACACCGTCAAATACACCGCCGGCCATATCTAAATCACCGTTAATTACCATGATACCGCTGCCCACCCAATTGCCGGTTTTTGTTATTTTAAACTGGTTATTATCATCAATCCATGTGATTTGCTCAACAGGTGTTTCGTTGTGAGGGGGGTTAGTATAGTCATACGTAGCATAATCTCGCATTTCTGTTTTTGTTACGCCGAATACTTCTTCGAAGTTGGGAGTAGTGTTGTCCTCATATACGCCGTTGACATCAGCAGCTCCTTGAATTCTCAGCTCGCCGCTTGTCATCATAACTGTGGTTGCATTTGCCCCGACAGTAACTCTGACATTTCGTGTTGTCGTATTAGCAGCAGTGCCGGTGGATTCAACAGTCCATCTGTATGCAGAAACAGGTGTGATGGTTACGCTATAGTCGCCACTTCCAAGTGTTCCGGTGAGTGGATTTGTCGGCGGCATTACTGGCAAATAACTAATCGCCATATTCAATCCGGCTTCGGCAATCCAGAATGCCTGCGTGGATTTCGTTGCCTTGGCCGTCTCCATCATATCCGTTCCGCTTTGACTAAGCAGCCCCACGCCCAGTATACTAATAACCACTAACATTATGATTACAAGGCCCAGTATAAAGCCGCTTCTGTTCGCCGCCGCCTTTTTTTGAGGGCTTCTGCCGATATGGAATTGTATTTTCATAGTTTAGTTCCTGAAAGCGGATACTACATTGGTCAATGTAATTTCATTACCGTTTGCATCTTGCAGTTCCAGCACTATCGATATACCTGCTCCCGTTGCCAGGTTCGTAACGGTAAAAGTTTTCAGACGACCGTTATCAACAATAGCAAGTTCGCCTCCTGTAACATTGGTATCGGAGTCGTAAAGAAGGCACGAATTGCTGACTCTAAATTCCGAGGGCGGATTGGTCAGAATGGTCAGTTGTGTCGCTGTTTGTCCTGTAAGCGGAACAGTAACATTGCCTGCTGACGTTGCTCGTATAGAGCGCGACAATCGCGACATTGCAAGTGTTGCATCACGCTGCAATTCCAGAGTAACAATATTTCTGCTCCAACTTGAGTTGGCATTGACCAGCGTAATTCCAGCTGTAATAGCCAACACGCAGGCGGCTGCCGCTGCAATCATTAGTTCCACTATTGTAAAACCAGCGTTATGTTTTGCTTTGTTCATTTTCTA
>JAGLSG010000089.1 GCA_023135865.1 Planctomycetota bacterium
AGCGGCAATGGCAAGAAAAGCTATTTCAGTAAAGTCAGATGTTTTCTGGCGGAAGGTCCAAAAGCAGTTGGCCCGAAAGGCCAGGTTCAAAGAGCCGGCGGAAAAGCGACAGGGCTTGAATCAGGGCGAAACAAATCAGTGGATGAAATTTTTTGGAATTGAGCAATAATAAAATCAATTTGATAAGCATGTAATGTTGAGCAGGGAGGCAAAATAGTTGGAAAAAAGTAAAGCAGCCGCAGGTGAATTCATTTTCGAGTTGTCCAAATCAGAGCCCAAACAAAGCGCACTCTATAATGAGCATTTGAAACTGACTGACAAATCCCGAATGGCCGATTTTGCCGGATTCATGATGCCCTTGTGGTATTCGTCCATAAGCAATGAGCATAAAGCGGTTCGCTGCGCAGCGGGATTATTTGATTGCACACATATGGGCGTTCTGGAATTTGCCGGAAAAGATGCGGCTGATTTTTTAAATCTTATAGCTACTAATGATGTTAATACATTGACTGAAGGAAGCGCACAATATTCCTATGTAATAGATGCAGCTGGAAATATACTTGATGACATTATCGTTTATCGCCGCGGCAAAGAAAAGTTTATGGTGGTTGTCAATGCTGGAAACGAGCCAAAAATAAAAGCGTATCTTGCAGCTCTGCAAAGTGGCAAAGCCATTCTTGATATTGACAATCCCAAAAGAAAGCTCGAATTGAATCCGGCAATCAGTGATATGAAAGAAACTGAATTCGGCAGCGATGGCCGTGTTGATATTGCTCTGCAGGGGCCGGCTTCGCTGGACATTCTTCTTGCATTAACGCAGGATGAAAAAATAAAGGAACAAATCAAAGAAGTAAAACCATTCAAATTTACACAGGCGGTTATTGCCGGAATCGATTGCATCATTTCGAGAACCGGTTATACGGGAGCGAAAATAAGTTTTGAATTGTTTGTCAGTCCCGCAAAAGCAGCGCAACTTTGGGAGCTGCTGCTGGAAAATGGCAAATCTTTTGGCCTCGAGCCGTGCGGACTTGGCGCAAGAGACAGTTTGAGAATCGAAGCTGGCTTGCCGCTTTATGGGCACGAACTATCAGGTGATTTTGACATTTCACCATTTGAAGCTGGCTACGGCTGGGCGGTCAAACTGCAAAAAGAATTTTTTATCGGTAAAAACGCTATGCAGCAAAGAGCAAAAGATTATGATATGCAGGTTGCGAGAATAAAAATATCAGCTGCTGCGGGCGTTCGTCCGGTTCGGCAAAATGATGCAGTATTAAATGAAAATGGCAAATGTGTTGGATGGATATTAAGTTGTGCAAAGGCAGGCGAAAATCAGCTTGCACTTGCCTATGTAGAAAAAGAATCGACAAAAGAAAATCAGCCGCTTGGAATTTACTATCTTGCAAGGAGTAAGAGGCAGATGGAAGATGGCAAAAAGCAAAGTGTGCAAAAAAATGAGCAGTTAAAAAAAGATATTGAAGCAATTACGGTCAGCAGATTTGAAAAGTTTTGATTTAGGAGAGAGTTTTATGGTTGTTGATGGATTATTTTACACCAAACAGCACGAATGGGCAAAGATTGAGGGCGATACGGTAACGGTTGGAATAACCGATTACGCCCAGCAGATGCTCGGCGAAGTTACATTTGCCGAATTGCCGGCTGTTGATAAACAATTTGAGGCACACGATGAGCTTGCTGTTGTGGAAAGCTCCAAATCGGCAAGTGATATTTATTGTCCGGTTACGGGAGATGTGATTGAAGTTAATTCGGCTCTTAATTCCGAGCCGGAACTTATAAACCGCAGTTGCTATGAGCAGGGCTGGATTTGCAAATTGAAAGTTACGGATGCAAAATCCATAGAGGAACTTATGAATTCCAAGCAGTATGAGGAATTTTTGAACGAACTGTAAAAGAAGATTAAAGTGAAAAATGTAAAGTGCAAAATTAAGGAAGTCGTCCCAGAGGGACTCCGAAATTTTTATTTTTAAGTTTTTATTTTTGAGATTTCAAAAGATGCCTTTTATAGCAAATACAGATGAACAGCGAAAAGAAATGCTCGCTGAAATTGGTCAAACAATGGCGGGGCTTTTTGCGGATATTCCAGCTGAATTTATGGGCAGGGATTTTAATATTCCAGCTGGAATCAGTGAGCAGCAGGTTCGCAATCGGTTGGCGGAACTGGCTGGAAAAAATTCGATAGATTTAACATGTTTTCTCGGCGGCGGTTTCTACGACCATTTTATTCCCGCTGCGGTTTATTCGCTTATTTCGAGAAGTGAATTTTATACCGCTTACACGCCGTATCAGCCGGAACTTTCGCAGGGCACGTTGCAGGCGGTTTACGAATATCAATCCGCAATATGTCGGCTAACACAGATGGAAGTTGCCAACGCCTCGCTATATGACGGCGGAACGGCTATCTATGAAGCGATAATGATGGCACTTCGTGTTACCGGCAGAAATAAAATCATTATTGATGACAGCGTTAATCCAATTTATCGGGTGATGATAAAATCTTATACGAAGAATTTGAATATTCAACTCGAAGAGACCTGTTCTTCGGATGGCCTGGCTAATCGCAAACAGATACTTAAAAAAATTGATGCTCAAACAGCGGCGGTCGTTGTGCAGAATCCAAATTTTTTCGGCTGCATTGATGACTTTACGGATATTGCAAAAGCAGCTCACGAAAAAGGGGCTTTGTTGCTCGCCTCTGTTTATCCAATATCGCTTGGCATATTGAAAACTCCCGGTGCGATGGATGCAGATATTGTAACCGGCGAAGGCCAGAGTTTGGGGATGCCGATGTCATTTGGCGGCCCTTACTTGGGATTTATGGCTACAAAGAAAAAATATGTTCGCAAAATGCCCGGAAGAATCGTTGGCGAAACAAAAGATAAATTCGGCAGAAGAAGTTTTGTTCTAACGCTTCAGGCACGCGAGCAGCATATTCGCCGAGCTAAGGCCACTTCAAACATTTGTTCAAATGAGGGTTTGTGCGCACTGACAGCTCTTGTTTATCTTTCGCTGCTCGGCAAAGAAGGATTGCAGGAGACTGCAAAATTATGCGCAGACAAAGCCAGCTTCGCTTATAAGCGGCTGACAAAAATACCAAAAGTTAAAGCTCATTTTAAAACGAAATGGTTTTTCAATGAGTTTGTTCTCGACCTGCCGTGCGAGGCAGGCGATGTAATCGCAAAACTTATAGATAAAGGTTTCGCTGCTGGTTTTCCTCTGAGCAGATATTACGAAGGTATGGAAAATTCGATATTGATTTGCGTTACGGAAAAAAGGAGTAAGCAGCAGATAGGTATGCTGGCCGAAGAGCTGGAGAATGTTTTATAAAGCTGATTAGAAATTTTTCGAGGGGCTATCTATGAATTGTAATGATATGATGCAGGAACAGCGAATTTCTAATGCGGTGAAATTGATTTTTGAAAAAAGCGTTGAAGGTCGCCGGGCTGTTCGGATGGACTTGCCGGATGTGCCGAATGCGATGAATATAAAAAAGGAATTTTTGCGAGATAAAGCCGCTGAACTTCCGCAGCTAAGTGAGCTGGATGTTGTGAGGCATTTTACCGAACTTTCGCGCAGGAATTTTGGCGTTGATACGAATTTTTATCCGCTTGGCTCGTGTACGATGAAATACAATCCTAAAGTTGCCGAGCGCATCGCTTCTTATCCCGGCTTTGCGCATCTGCATCCGCTTTTGCCGCAGTTGGGGCGAGGTGGAATGTTGACTCAGGGTGCTTTGCAGGTGATTTATGAAACCGACCTGATGCTGCGTGAGATTACGGGGATGGCCGGCTTTACAACTCAGCCGATGGCTGGCGCGCATGGTGAGTTGACTGGCATGATGATTATGGCGGCCTATCATCGCGACAAAAAGAACAATAAAAAAACCGTTCTGATTCCAGATAGTGCGCACGGCACAAATCCGTCAAGTGCAGCGATAGCTGGGTTTGAAATTGTTTCGGTTCCAAGCGATGAAAACGGAGTTATGGATATTGAGCTTGTCAAGCGTTTATTAAATGATGATGTGGCTGGCCTGATGCTGACTTGTCCGAATACGCTTGGCTTATTTAATCCGAAAATTAAAGAGATTTGCAATTTGATTCACAGCGTTGATGGTTTGGCTTATTACGACGGGGCAAATCTAAATGCAATAATGGGCAAAGCTCGTCCGGGTGATTTCGGATTTGATATTGTTCATGTAAATCTGCATAAGAGTTTTGCAACTCCACACGGCGGCGGCGGCCCGGGCGCCGGCCCGGTTGGCGTTAAAGAAAAACTGTTAGATTTTCTGCCGATTTCGCTCGTAGTAAAAAGAAATGACGGTACTTACGCACTTGAATACGACAAGCCAAAATCTATCGGCTATATTGCTCCATTTTACGGCAATTTTGGGATTATACTTCGAGCTTATGTTTATGTTTTGATGCTCGGAAAAGACGGCTTAAAACGTGTAGCGGAAAATGCGGTTCTAAATGCAAACTACATAAAAGAAAAACTAAAAGATTATTACGAATTGCCCTTTGATAAGGTTTGCAAGCACGAATGTGTTTTCAGTGCTTCAAAACAAACCGAGAAAAATGGCGTTCATGCCATAGATATTGCAAAAGCACTCATCGACAGGGGTTTTCATCCGCCTACGGTTTATTTTCCAGCGATTGTAAAAGAAGCAATGATGATTGAGCCGACCGAAACAGAAAGCAAAGAAACCATTGATACTTTTATTCAGGCGATGCTCGAAATTGCTGAGCAATCGGAAATTGAGCCGGAAAAATTAAAATCAGCTCCTCTTACAACGCCGGTATGTCGGCCGGACGAAACGGCTGCTGTGAAAAATCTTGACATTGCATCTTTGTGAAATGCCGTGATGGATTAGCGGTAGATAACATACTTTGCCATTTTCAAACGATGGCCGATTAGTTCTGTGAAATGATGAATCATCGCTTTTTCAATATCATTGAGCGTTTCTTTTTCAGCTTCCGTGAGCAGCTTTAAATTTGCCAGGCATTTGGCGGCGTTGCGGGGTAAACTGATTTTGTCAGGAAAAGCTGCTTCGCAATCGGGGCAAATAAATCCGTTTATGGAACTGCTAAAATAGAGATGCTGTTTTGTGTTGTCTAACGGTAATTTTATTTTGCAGTTTGCACAATTGCTCAACACCGGCTGCAAGCCGACTTCCTTTAGAAGCGTCAGCTGGAATAATATAAGCAGAGCAAGGGTGTCGTTTGCTTTGGCGGCATTTTTTAAAAATCCAAGAAAACTGTCAAATAATTCCTGATGCGAATCGTAATCATCTGTCAGGTTGTTTAACAGCTCAGCTGCAAACATTGAACAATTCAAAGCGAAAAGATTTTTACTAAGATTGATAAAAGTCGATTGCTGGGCAAATTCCGTAAGTGTTGCAAGTTTTCCGCTGGCTGATTCTGTAAAAATAATTTCGCCGTAAGAGAACATTTCAACAGGCCCGTCGAAATGTGATTTTAGCCGTTTACTCCCTTTGGCAATTGCACTTATTTTGCCGTTTGTTCTGGTAAAAAAAGTTACTATCTGAGAGGTCTCGGAGTAATCGATGGAACGTATGCAGATGGCTGAGTCTTTATTCAGCATATTTTAAAATTTCCAGACAGACTTTCTATTGTTGAATTTCTGTGTTTTTGTGGATTTTAATCCGCTCTATTTTTCTAACTTTGGCCAGGGTTATTGTGAATTTAAGATTTTCGTAATCAAATGTTTCACCGGTTTTTGGAATGCAGCCAAGATGCGAAAAAACAAAGCCGCCGACTGTGTCGTAATCCTCGTCTTCCGGAAGGTTAAGTTCAAATCTGTCGTTCAAATCATCTATGTGTGTTCTTGCATCGACTTCGATTGTGCTGCGGTCGATTTTGTTTATCGTTTCCGGTTGTGGCTTTTCGTATTCATCCGCTATTTCTCCGACAAGTTCTTCGAGCACATCTTCCAGCGTAACTATTCCAGCTGTTCCGCCGTACTCATCGAGCACTACAGCCATATGCAGTTTTTGATTCTGGAATTCACGCAGTAGTGTCCGCAGCGGCTTCGTTTCAGGAACGAAATATACTTTCCTCATTTTGTTTTGCAGAGAAAAATCATTTTTCTCGTTGCCAATTTCGCCCAGTAAATCCTTTGCGTAAACAAGCCCGATTATATTATCTATATTGTCTTTATACACCGGCACTCGCGAATGGCCGGCATTTGTTATTATGCTAATCACCTTTTGCCGGTCGGCTTTTGCATCAATTGCCACAATATCCGTTCTTGGCGTCATAATTTCGTCAGCTGTGGTTTCTTCAAGTTCGAGAACGTTTTCAATCATTTCCTGCTGCTCTTTATCAACGGCGCCTTCCATTCTGTGCTGCTCGAGTTCGGTTAAAAATTCTTCCTGTTTTTCTTCCTGTTGTTCGGCGGCGGTTGTTTCAGCCACTCCGGCCAATCGGCGGATTAAACTGTCGTATAATCCGAATACATATAGTGCCGGTGCTGCAATGCTCGCAAACAACATTAGCGTTTTGTATGTTCTGCTGAGGATTTTTTCACCGGAGTATTTTGCCCATGCGTGCGGTATTGCAAGCGAGAACACAGAAGATATTATTATGGCAGCGGCAAACGTGAGCAGGTAGTCAGTTATTTTTAAACTATTTTGATGTTGAACTGCAAATGCGGCAAGCAAAAGTATCAATATGCAGATATTGAAAATCAGCTTATATAAAGAACAGGTTAGTATCAGCTTTTCTGTATTTTCCATCAGCTCATCAGCGAGAAATTCTTTGTTAATTTCCCTAAACGCTTCTCGCAATTTTGCATAGGAAGCTGTCCGCAGGGCTATTGTGTTTGCCGAGAAAAAAAGAACTGTTCCCGATGAAATACAAATCAGTAATATGATAATATTTATACCGCTCATATTCGCATTATATCCTATATATTGTCCTAATTATACACTGAACCAAAGCCGAATTTGGTTAAAATTTCATCTTCGGTTTTGTGCATTTTTTCAGCGAGCTGCTGCGAGGAATCATCAAATCCGAAATTGTGTAGTAAGCTGTGAGTTATGTACAGAGCCAGTTCGGCTTGACTCGAATGGTCTCGTTTTTTTGCCTGTTTTACAGCCATTTCACCGTTGACTACCAATTCAAATGTTCTTTGATTTTCGTTTTTTGGGTTTTGTATGGAATCTGATAAGTCAAAACTTATGCAATCTGTGAAGCAATTGTGATTTAGAAACTTTTTGTTTATTTTACGTATCTCGACATTATCGATTATCACGATACTGATTTCGTATTTTATGGTTTGTATCTTGTGTTTTGCGAAATTATCGCAGATATATTTGGTTAGTTTTTTGAGTTTGGCGGTGTCTATTTCTATATCTTTGAAGTTCTGTGTAATCTGAATTTTTGTCATATTCACGCTTCGTTGTTTTCGGTTGATTTTGGATATGCGATTCTGCTGTGATAATGTGCAGCGAGCGTTTTTGACATACTTGTTTCTATCTGGCTCAATTGCCGCAGTGATATGTCGCATTCATCGAACTGGCCGTCCTGAAGCCGTTTCATCGCCATATTGTGGACTGCGACCTCTATTTTTGTCGGCGTAACTTCCTGCATTGCTCTGGCAACACCTTCGACGGCATCGGCGAGCATTACTATAGCTACTTCTTTTGTTTGTGGTTTCGGGCCGGTGTATCGAAATTCGCTCTCCGAAGGCGGTGCCTGTTTTTCATCCCATTTCTTTTTGGCTTCGTTATAAAAGTATTCGACGAGCGTTGTTCCGTGATGCGATTCGATAAACTGCCGCAGTATCACAGGCAGGCCGTATTCTTTGGCCATTTCTATTCCATCTTTGACGTGGCCTACAATGACCAACTGACTCATTGCCGGTGAAAGCTCGGTATGTTTGCTTGTCGAGCCTAGTTCGTTTTCGACAAAGTAGCCCGGTTTATTGATTTTTCCAATGTCGTGATAGTATGCGCCAACTCTGCATAATAAGCCATTTTGTCCGATGGCCTCGGCTGCGGCTTCAGCTATAGAGCCGACAAGCAAGCTGTGGCTGAATGTTCCGGGAGCTTCCATTGCGAGCCGTTTTAACAGCGGCTGGCTGGCATCGCTGTAGTCCAGCAGCGTCATACTTGTTGCTATTCTGAATACTTTTTCGATAACCGGCAGCAGAGTTTGGATGAGCAGTCCCGCGAGGAATGTAGATAGGGCGTGCAGGCCTGCATTTCTTATTGCCTCTGCCGGCTGATTTTTAGCCCAGAATTCCAGAGCAATCGCTGTTACAAAAACGATTGTTGCAGCAAGTGCGCTGACCTCCAGCAGTTTCATTCTTGTGCGGATTTCCCTTAGCGAAAAGCAGCATGCAATAACGCCGACCGCCATTGTCAAAAACAAACTCACATTTGCGTCAGGCCCTATAGCAAAACAAGCGAGAATGCAATAGAACATACTCATACCTATCGCAAAACGCTGGTCGTAGGCGATTGTCAGAATGACCGCTGCTGCTACAGCTGTTCCAGTTGCCCATAGTGTCTGGCCGGCTACGAGAAGAGAGCTGATTTTAGTTATTGCAAGCAGCAGCAGAAATAATCCTGCCAGCGCCGAAGCCCTTGCGTGATTTTTTGTTATCCGCCGCTGATAGTGATAGATATAAAATGCCGCAGATAAAGAAATCATAATTACTACAATAGATATTGGTATAAGGTCGAGATAGCGGCTTTGCTGAATTTGTTCAAACGACAAAATAAATGTACACAAAGCAACAAACATTAGCCATAGCAGAGCTGAAATTGCCGTATCGATATTTGCAAAACGGCTTATCTGCGAGAATTTTTCTGCGGATATATTTTTTCGCAGTTTGTCCCGCCGTGGATTTGTTTTTTTTGAAAACCACATATTTCGTATGTCATATTTCGTCGAATATATGCTTTATGCCGGACGAGATACGTTTTTTTCGCCTTTCTTTTTATACGCTGAAACAATACTTTGAACCAGTTTATGTCGGACAATATCCTGCTGTGTCAGCTTGACATAAGATATACCTTTGATTCCTTTGAGTGTTTCAATTGCTTCAATCATACCGTTTTTCTTGCTTATATCCAGGTCGATTTGAGTTATGTCGCCGGTTATTATCATTTTTGAGCCGTGTCCGAGTCGTGTTAGCACCATCAGCATTTGCATTGGCGAGGTATTTTGTGCCTCGTCGCAGATTATAGCTGCTTCGTTTAGCGTTCGGCCGCGCATAAAAGCCAGCGGAATAATTTCGATAATATCCAGCTCCATAAATTTTTTCATTTGCTTGAAATCCATCATATCTTCGAGCGCATCAAAGAGCGGCTGCAGATACGGATTTACTTTTGCCTGCAAATCACCGGGCAAAAAGCCGAGCTTTTCACCTGCTTCGACAGCGGGGCGGGCAAGGACGATTTTTTTAATTTGTCTTCTTCTTAACATTGATACGGCGGTGGCAACTGCGAGATATGTTTTGCCAGTTCCAGCTGGACCCGTGCAAAACGTTAAATCGTTAGCTCTCATCGCTTCTATATATTCAAGCTGACCTTTGGTGGACGGCTCAATAATTTTTTTATTTGAGTAAACACGAATAACTGATAATTTATCTTTAGTTTCTGGAACTTCTTCCATTTCTATTAGAAATGTTTCAATGTTTGCGGTAGTAAGCGATGTTTGCTTTATGAGATGTTTTTGCATTTTGTCGATAATTGCTACGGCTTTTCCCACATTTTCCTTTGTGCCGCTAATTATCAAATCTATTCCTCTGACGATAATTTTAATCTCAAGTGCCTGACGCAGCGTGCGAAGATTGCTATCAGCTGCACCGAACAATTCCAGCTGTTTTTCAATCGAATCTAATTGTATGGTAACTTCCAAAATTTTCTCTCTGAAATTTTAACTTTAAGCAAAGCACATAAAGAAAATATACGCAAGCGGAGCTGCCACGAGCGGCGAATCCACTATGTCGAGAATCCCGCCAAAGCCGGGCACATTATTTGCCGAATCTTTCTGCTCGCAATCGCGTTTTATCATAGATTCAGCCAGGTCTCCAAATTGGCCTATGAAAGCAAAGCTCAATCCGAAAATCGCAGCTGGTATTGGCTTTATTATATCACAATTTATCGCAAAGCAAACAGCAACTATTGCCGCTGCCGCCGCCGCTCCTGCCATCCCTTCCCAGGTTTTGCCAGGACTGATTTTTGGGGCAAATTTATGTTTGCCGAAAATTTTGCCAACGGTGTAAGCCCCTATGTCAGATGACTTTATGGTAAAAATAAACATCAGCAGAGCCCATAGGCCAAAATCGGTTCTAATGGCTACCACAAATCCGCTTAAAAGGCCGAGATACATAATCGAGAAAAAACTTACTCCGCAATTGGCCAGTACGTTTGAAGTTCCGTAGCGAAAATACTGGTAAAGAAATAATGTTAGAAGTGTAATTGCTCCAAGCAGAGGAAAATAGAATGGTTGCGGATTTTGTATCATCTGCAGCCAGTACGAGCTTGTGGCAAATAAAATCGAAGCTGTGATTGTGACAGGCAGGAGAATCGTCAGGTTTTTGGCCTTTGCCAGTTTTGCAAGTTCCAGTTGAGCTGGAATCATAAGCAGTGCAACGAGTATGCAAAGAAGTGTTGCCTGAACTGATTTGTCATCGCCGGCAGCAGCGGTTAATGAGCCGTCAAGCCAGCCGTCAAAAACAATGATAGCCGTAAAAAGTACAGCCATCAGCGAGCCAAAAATCAGTCTGTATTTCAGCATAATAGTATGTACTATTTTATATTTCCAAAACGCCTTTTTCGATTTGCGTAGGCAACTATTGCCTCTTCCATATCAGCTCGGCAGAAATCCGGCCAGAATGTTTTTGTAACATAAAATTCGCTATACGAAATCTGCCAGAGCAAAAAATTGCTGATTCTCATTTCGTTTGCAGTGCGTATGAGCAAATCGGGGTCAGGCAATTTTGCGGTATACAAATGTTCGTTTACGCACTGCTTATTAATATCATCGAGTTCGATTTGGCCGTTTTTATATTCCTGTGCAATTTTTTTTGTTGCATTGACGATTTCCTCTCTTCCGCCGTAATTCAGCGCAAGAGCCAATATCATTCCCTTATTGTTTGCGGTAATTTCCATTGTTTCAGCCAATGCTTTTCTAACGTCATCTGGCACATTATCCAGCGTTCCGAGATGAACCAGTTTTACCTGATTTTCTTCCATCATCGGCCGAATCCCTATCAGATACTGCTGATACAAATACATCAGGGCGTTAATTTCGGATTTTGGCCTTTTCCAGTTTTCCACACTGAACGAATACAGCGTTAGAAATTCTATTCCAAGATCAACGCAATCGAGAGCGATATTTTCAACGACTTTTCCGCCTTTTCGATGGCCTTCAACTCGCGGCATATCTTTTTCCTGCGCCCATCTTCCGTTGCCATCCATAATGACTGCAACGTGTCTTGGGATTTGTTGCGGGTCTATTCCAAGTTTCTCAGCGGTTTTTTCTTTTTTTTCTTCGAAGC
>JAGLSG010000009.1 GCA_023135865.1 Planctomycetota bacterium
GTGGGTTCGAATCCCATTGGCTCCAGTAAATAAAACAAGCCGACAGTTGGATTCAGCTGTCGGCTTGTTTGTTAAACATTTCCATTCGCAAATTTTACTTTGCAATTCCTATCGGGCTAAAGTACAGCCAGATTGCAAGTACAGCTGCAACAAGTAAAATGGACAAAGCTACGTTTATTCTGTGCTGGCTATGACTTTCCGCAATACGCTCTGTAGTTTTCTTTGCAAAGATGGTTAGCTTATCTTCGGTAGGTGGTGCCGTAACCAAACTTACAGCTACCATAATCACCGAACAAATCACAGCGAGAAGAATTGCAAAGTGCAGAAAGTTAATGTTCGCAAACTTCACCAGCGGTTCATAACTAATCCAGCCAGATTTCACTCCGGTTTCAGTTGTAAATCTCGCCGCACCAATGACAAATCCGCCGAGCAATGTCGCAAGAGCGCCCTTGCCGTTAAGTCGCTTAAAAGTTACGCCAAGTAAGAACACAACTGCGATAGGCGGCGCGATATATGCCTGAACCGCCTGTAGGTATATAAACAGCTGATTGCTGATGACACCGATAAATGGTATCCACAACAAACCGACGAACACCAGCACAACCGTTGCGTATTGTCCGAACCGCACTAATTGCTTCTCACTTGCGTTGGGCCTGTATTTCTTGTAGAAATCCATAGTTATAAGCGTGCTGCTGCTGTTGAAGACGCTGGCAAGCGAACTCATAAGAGCTGACAGAAGGGCGGCAACCATTAAGCCCTTTATTCCTGCCGGCAAAAGCTCATTTACCATTGTTGCGTAAATCTCATTGGGAACTACGTCTTTGTATAAAATTCCGCCGGCTATTCCGGGAAGTACCAGAATGAAAATCGGCAAAAGCTTCAAAACTCCGGCAAATAATGTTCCACGATGGGCTTCGCTGAGATTCTTAGCTGCAAGCGTTCGCTGGACAATCATCTGGTCGGTGCACCAGTACCATACACCGAGAATCGGTGCTCCAAATAAAATTCCAGTCCATGGAAAATCGGGATGATTTACGCCTTTCCAGAGATTTAAAAAGCCCGGCGCAGCTCCTTGTGTGAGTGCATCGAAGCCGCCAACCTTTGATACAGCAATGATTGTCAGAATTACGCCGCCGCCTATCAGGATAAATGCCTGAAATAAATGGGTGTAAACAACTGCGCGAAGTCCCCCGAATACGGTATATAAGCCGGTGGCAACTATTAGCACAATAGCTCCGGTCCAGATGTTCCAGCCAAGAACTACGCCAAGCACTAATGCGCCGGCATAAACCGCTACACTGATTTTTGTAAAAACATAGGCGATAAGTGAAATCGCCGACAGATAGGTTCGGCATTGAGGGTTGAAGCGGTTTTCCAGAAACTCCGGCATTGTAAATACACCTGTCCGCAGATAGAGTGGCACAAAAAGCCAGCCAAGAGCCAGAAGGCAGAAGCAAGCCAGCAGTTCAAACTGACCAACCGCCATTCCGCCAGCTGCGCCGCTGCCGGCTAAACCGATAAAATGCTCAGCGGAAATATTGCTCGCAAATAAACTTGCTCCAATCGCAATCCATCCGATGTTGCCGCCAGCAAGAAAATAGGACTTACTGCTGTCCAAACTCTTCCTGCTCGACCAGTAGCCAATCCCGCCGAGAATCACGAAATAGACCGCAATACATAATATGTCTGCCAATCCCATACCATTAATCTCCTTTCTCTATAACTTTTATGAATCCAGATTCAGCGTCTTGCTGCATCTCGGACATTTGACGGTTTTACCTTTATAATTCGGCGGTACTTTTAGTTTCAAGCCGCAAAGGCAAGTCAGAAAAGCAAAGCCATTTACCTTTCGCATAATATCGCCAATTTGATGAAGCTGTTTTTCCTGCTGCTGCTTTTTGTTCGGCTGACGAATGGGTATATTTTCTTTTTTGCCAAGAGCGGCGGCAGGAACAATCGTTTTATGATGAGTAATGTTGCTGAAAGAATTTGAGTAATTGTTAAAGGCAGCTCCGCCGGACATATTGCGAAGAATTTTGATTCTCTCGGAAATTGGCGGATGAGTACTGGTCAAATCCGAAAGTTTCATTCCCTTTTTCTTTTTGAAGGGATTAACAATGTACATCGGAGCCGTCACTTTATTTACGCTGGCCAGTTGCGGCGATTTGTCATTTGCAATTTTTTCGAGAGCACCGGCGAGACCTTCGGGGTAACGCGTCAATCTGGCCGCTCCGGCATCAGCGAGGTATTCACGTTTTCTTGAAAGTGCAAAGTATAATAGATACGCAAACAGCGGAGCGAGGATTGCACAGATAATTGCGACTACGAGCATTATAAGTTGTGCCTGACCGCCACCACTTTTGCCGCCGGATGAATATCTCCTTCGGCTGCCGGTCATTGAGCTGTAAAACATTCCCCTCAAAAATACCTGTGAGAGCAAAACAATTGAGCCGAGCATTATGCCGGCCAGCGTTACGAAAAGTATATCGCGGTGCAGGATATGGCTCATCTCGTGAGCGATTACGCCCTGAAGTTCGTCGCGGTTTAATCGGGCGAGCAGGCCGGCTGTTACTGCGACCGATGCTTTTTTCGGATTTCTGCCGGTTGCAAATGCGTTTGGAGCTGGGTCATTGATGATATAAATTTTCGGCATAGCCGGCAGGCCAGCTGCGATTTTCATTTCTTCGACGATATTAAATAGTTGAGGATGAACGTCGTGGGTAACCAGTTTGGCTTTGCTTGCGGCAAGCAGAATTTGGTCGCCGCTTGAAAAACTTATCAGCATTAAAATCAGCCACATCGCTATTGCGATTATAATGCCGAGCATTCCGCCTCTTGGCCCGAGAAAACCAAGGCCAATCACGAAACCGAGAACTATCAACACCGCTGCCATCAAAATCAGCAGCAGTATCGAACTTCTCTTATTTGCTCGTATCAATTCCCACATTGTTAATTTTGAATTTACTCTGTAAAAAACAATTTTTTTTTACAACCTTGTCATTCCTGCGTAAGCAGGAATCTACACCTTATTGATATTCTGGATTCCCGCTTGTGCGGGAATGACACTTAAACAAAAGTCTTCTCTGCAGAACGTTTTGAGTTTAGCTGAAATTCACTTTCGGCACTTCTCGCTCAGCGGCGTTTTCAATCTCGAAGAAATCGCGTTTGCCGAAGTTGAACATTCCGGCAATAATGCTCGAAGGAAACATCTGTATCTTATTATTAAAGAACAAGACCTGGTCGTTGTAGCTCTGCCGCGAAAAAGAAATCCTGTTTTCGGTGCCGGTTAATTCTTCCTGAAGGGCGAGGAAATTCTGGTTTGCCTTCAAATCAGGGTAATTTTCCACTACCAGCATAAAATTGCTGAGTGCCTGGCCAAGGGCACCTTCAGCTTTTGCAGTATCCGCAACATTTTTCGCTCCCATCGCCTCGCTGCGTGCCTTGGTTATGGCTTCAAAAGTTTCGCGTTCGTGCTGCATATAACCTTTGGCTGTTTCGATGAGATTGGGGATAAGGTCGTAGCGGCGTTTCAGCTGAACGTCAATTTGCGACCAGCTGTTATCGACCTGATTACGCAGCTGAACAAGAGCGTTGTAAATGCCAATAATAGAAAGAATCAGCAGGACAACAATAATGGCAGTAATAATTAGTGGTGTTGACATAATTTTACTCCTAAATTTTTTTTTACTGTATCTTATTGATTTTGCTGCTGGCCGAATATATCAGCGAGCAGTTTTTGAACCTTATGATTTTCGTCCAGTTCAGCTCGGTCGAAAATATCCTTTAATTCACCTTTGTCGAACCACAAGCCGTGAGTGCATTTGTCTATTAATAGTTTGGGAGTGGATTCACCAACAATTATTTTTTGCATTTTTTTAAGACAAATGGGACATTTTAGCGGTTTTTCGGCTGGCTGTGATTCGATTTTGAAGGAATTCAGCAAATTTTCAGCGAGCTGCGAATTGCCGAGCAGAAGTTCCAATTCGCCCGCATCGAGCCAGATTCCGCCGCAATCGACGCAATGGTCGATTTCAACGCCAGCCAGCTCAAGAGTGATTACAGCATTTTTGCAAACAGGACAATCCATCGATTTCTCCGCAAAGGTGTTCCACCAATTGCGATTATCTTACGTTCGCCGGCCTGTCTGGTCAAGAATGATTCGAGATAACTATTGACTATTGATTTTTGATAAACCATAATTGAGGGCTGAATTATTTGAGGATTTACAGAAATGATAATTGATTGTCATACACATATAGATTTTTCCGGCAATGATGTAGCTGCTTCGGGCGACCACATAACAGCCGTGGAGCCGGTCGATATTTGCATAGTTTTGGCCAGGCCGGATTCAGATGCCAGGGTAAATAAAAAGCTTTCCCAGTATGTCGCAAACCACAAAAATAAAATGGTTGGTTTTGCCTTTGTTGAGCCGACAAAAGTCGACACAAGCGTTAAATATCTTGATTCGATTACAAATAAACTTGGATTGGCCGGAGTGGTTTTGTATTGCTGCGAATGTGGTTTTCATCCGGCTCACAGCAAAGCGATGCAGCTTTATGAATCAGCACAGGAACTTGGCTTGCCGATTTTCTTTCACAATGCCCAGGCAATGAATTCAGCGGATGTTCTTGATTACGCTCAGCCGTTTTTGCTCGATGAAATCGCCAGAACGTTTCCGGATTTGAAAATTGTTATTGGAACGATGGGTGAGCCGTTTGTTGAGCAGACATTGCTGATGGCGGCTAAACACAAAAACGTATACGCCGATTTGACGATTAAGCCAAATAACATCTGGCAAACTTATAATACAGTTGTAGCTGCACACGAAAGCGGCGTAATGGAAAAACTTTTGTTTGGCAGCGGCTTCCCACTAAGCACCGCAGCTAAATGTATCGAAACATTGCTCGGCTTTAATAAACTTCTTGCGGATACGAATTTGCCAACGGTTCCGCGAGGTGAAATTCAAAATATAGTTCAGCGTAATACGCTTGAGGTGCTGGGAATAAAAAAATAGCGGAATACTATAAATAAATTTGGTATTACGGAGATACGCAGAAGTGCTTTTAGAAGAGCAGAGGGAGAGCTGGGGTACAAGAGGCGGCTTTATTCTCGCTGCGGTTGGCTCTGCTGTTGGGCTTGGAAATTTGTGGGGATTTCCGTATAAACTTTATAGTTATGGCGGTGGGGCGTTTTTAATTCCATACATTATAGCAATGTTTCTCGTTGGTCTTCCGCTTTTGATTTTGGAATTTAGTATCGGCCATTACACACAAAGAGCCGCTCCCAACGCATTCAAACATGCAAATAAACGCTTTGAAGTTGTCGGCTGGTGGGGAATCATTCTCGGATTTGTTATTATTACTTATTATCCGGTAATTCTTGCATATTGTTTCAGCTTTTTGTGGTACAGCACAAAAGGGATTTTCAATGGCGGACAATTGCCCTGGGCGGGTGTTGGTTTGGAAGGCGTTGCCAACGCTAAGAATTTTTTCTTTGATACTTATCTCGGCTATCGGGAAGGCATTGCTCTTGGCGAGATTAGATTCAACATTATTTTGCCGCTGCTCGTTGCCTGGCTTGCGATGTACTTTTGCATTTTCAAAGGCGTAAAACTGGTTGGTAAAATTGTCTGGCTGACCGTTCCTTTGCCGTGGCTGATGCTGCTGATATTAACCGTTCGCGGCCTGACGCTCGAAGGCAGTATGCAGGGCTTGGCTTATTATCTCGACCCGGTTTGGTCGCAGCTGGCAAGGCCGATTGTATGGCGATACGCATTTGGACAGGTTTTCTTTTCAATGAGTTTGGCGTTTGGCGTGATGATTACTTATGCCAGTTTCCTCCACAGAAAAAGCGACATAAATAATAACGCCGCAATAATTGGGCTTGCTGATTTTGCAACCAGTTTTGTCGCCGGTCTGGCTGTTTTCGCTACGCTCGGAGCGATGGCTTTTGTAACGCAAAAAGCTGGAAATCCGATTGCTGTTGAAAACGTTGCTCAAGGCGGCCCGTCGCTGGCATTTGTTGCATTTCCATATGCCTTAGCTCAGTTGCCGTATTCCGCCTGGTTCAGTTTTATTTTCTTTTTTGCTCTCGTTACTTTGGGAATTGATTCGGCCTTTTCCATTACCGAATCGGTTTTGGCGAGCGTAGTTGATAAAACCGGCTGGCCAAGAGCTGTAGTTTTGCCGGTGATGAGTTTTATTGGATTGGGCTTTGGCTTGATTTATATTACCAAAGGCGGCTTGAACTGGCTCGGCAGTATTGATGGATTTGTAAACGGCACACTTGGAATTGCCTTTCTTGGCTTGCTTGAATGTGTAGTGCTCGGCTGGCTATGGCGGATTGGAATTTTAAGACGGCACGCAAACAGCCGAAGTGATTGGCAGCTTGGCAGATGGTGGGATTGGCTGATTCGTATTTTAATTCCTGTACTGCTTGGCACGCTTTTCTTCTGGCAGCTCTTTGAAGATATTGGCAGCGAGGGTGGATTCTTTAGAGCAGCTGATGGAAAATGGCTCGTCCAAAATTGTGTGGGAATTGGGATTTTAATAGCTGCTCCTCTGCTCGCAATTGTTTTTAGTTTGGTCAGAGGCCAAACCGAGACCAACTCGCAATTGTCCTCCCAGCCGTTGGAAATTAAAGGCAGCAAAACAGGAGCAATGTGTTTTGTCATTTCGATTGCTGCGATAATTTTATATTTAACGTCAATCAATTTTGAAGTATCGGCTTTGGTAAAAAATATTGCCTTATGGGGATTGCTGCTCGTCGGCATTTTTTCGATACTAATTAGTAATTATATTCTCGACAAATGTGATAATTCCAGTTTTGCTGCATCGTGGTTTTCGAGATGGGCTGGCATAATCGGGATAATAAATATTAGTTTATTTGCTGCATCGATTTTGTCAGGATTAACCAATAAAATGCAGGACAAAAAATTAACCAGTTCTGTCAGTGGAGATTTAAGCGGTGTATCTTATATTATTCTTGCTGTGGTTTTTTTGATTATAGTCGGCGGCCTCAGCTGGTGTTTTTACAAGGCGATTACTGCTGCAAATTCCAGTAACGACACCCAAAATTCCGATGAGATGTAATTTATTTCGGCTTGAAACCTTTAACTCTATTAGAAGTGTATTTTTCGCAGGCCTTTTCCAAATCAATATCATTTATATTAGCCAGCGTGCACAGCCATGCGAAAACATCGGCGAATTCTTCCTTTTTGTTTTCCGTATCATCGCCGGCGAGAGCCGTTGCCAACTCGCCAACCTCTTCAATGAACCACATAAAAGTTCCAGATGTTCCCCTTGCGCGATCGGATTTTTCGTAGCGAGCTGAAATCAATTTTTGGAACTCCTTAATCTTCATCTGCTAATAGAGAACAAATCTCGGTTTTTATTGCAAGAGAATTTTGGCCGGCTAACTAAAGTTTATTCGGATTTGCAAAAAACTTGACATTTACGAAATTCTAACATACGATTTCGGCATAGGTTAACATCCTTTAAGGAGATAGCTATGTCGCCTCTTAAACCAAGAATAAGCGTTGAATATGTCGAAAATGCGACAATCATTACTTTTACCGACGAGAAAATCCTCGAAGACAATGACATTGCTGCGCTTCAAGAATCGGTTATGTCCATTGTTGAGCCGGCTCAGCATTTGAATCTGATTTTTGACTTCGGCAATGTTCGATTTCTGTCGTCAGCTGTTCTTGGACTTCTGATAAGAATCAGCAAAAAAGTTTATGAAAACGACAGCAATTTACTGCTTTGTAATATAAATCCGAAAATTTATGAGATTTTCAAGATAACACGGCTGACGAAAGTTTTTGATATATACAAAGATGTCGAAGCTGCAATTGTTAGTTTGAACCAGACCGAATAACCGTTTTTGATATGGTGCAGGATATGGTTTCCAATAAACCGATTAGCGAGTCAATGATTATCGCAAGCGTACCATCAGCTGTCTCTGATGTATGCAAGCCGGTTCTTGCCGAGCTTGAAGCGAATAATTTTAGTCAGGAGGATTCATTTGCAGTTCACCTTGCGATTGAAGAGGCCTTTTTGAATGCTGTTCGTCACGGCAATAAAATGGACCCTGCCAAGAAAATTAAAATTGACTATCTAATCAATACGGACAAAGTTGAAATTTCTATGACAGATGACGGCAGCGGATTCAACCCCAAAGCTGTACCAGACCCGCGATGTGGCGAAAATCTTTACAAATCCGGCGGACGAGGATTATTTCTCATAGAATCGTATATGGATGTTGTTGAATTCAACGAATCCGGCAACAGTGTTAGAATGATAAAATATAAACAGAAAGTTAGTCAATCCGAATGATTCACTCAAAAAGTACCGCATATCTTTTGCAATCGCTTATCAATGTTAAATTGGCAGCTGCTTGTATTTGTTTATTTATTTTAAGCGGCTGTATCTATAATGATGAGCCGATGCCGAAAATTACTTATGATTATAATACTGAAATTTTTCAGCCGAAATTTGTTAAACCAGTTCCCAAGCCGCAAAATTTTCCAGCAGACTGGAAAAGGCACGTCAAAACAGGAAAAAAATGGACAGCTATTGTGATACATCATTCCGGCACGAAAAATGGAAATTCAGCTATTTTTGACAAGTGGCACAGGGAAGGCAATCATTGGGAGGGCGTTGGCTATGATTTTGTCATTGGCAACGGCACTGACAGCCGTGATGGCCAGGTCGAAGTAACTTTTCGCTGGCGCAAGCAGAAGACCGGTGCTCATTGCGGCGGAACGCCTGGGAATTGGGCGAACAGAGAAGCGGTTGGCATTTGCCTTGTCGGTAATTTCAATAATACGGTTCCCACTTCGCGGCAGATGCAGTCATTGGCTGCGTTGATTAATTTTCTTCACAGCGATTACGGCATACCGAAAAATCGCATTTACGGCCACGGCACAACGCCGGGATGCAATACCGATTGTCCAGGAAGAAATTTTCCAATGGCTGAATTAAAATCATCAATGCTCAACTTCTAATTTTTTTAGTGGTTGCTATTTTCGATAAACAAAAAACGATGGCTTTCAAACCCTCAAAAAAAGTCCGATAAATCTACGTTTTATTCTATTTATTGTCCTTTTTTCATTAAATCGAGTTGTAATGTTAAGCTGAACGTATGATTATACCGAAAAACAGGCAGGTGCTTTTCGATACTTAATGAAGGAGTTATTGAAATGGACAGATGCGATTTGCCATTCTCTTCTCGTTATATGCTGACCGAAAAGATAGCGAGACATATTTTTGCAAGTCTTCCTCAAAACGGCTCGATAGTTGTGATTGTCGATAGAGACGGCAATTATTGGCCGAGCAATTCGGATTTTTTTTCAGCTTTGAATGTCAGCAGTTTTTTCTTACAGCAGCTTTGCGCCAAGGTTGACGATTCTACCGAGCCGATTCTGTCTCAACTGAATGACAGCAGTGTTGTTGCTGCACGTTTGGCGACGGAGCGAACCGATTGCGGATATGTTTTTCTTATTATGCCGCATCGCAGTCCTGAATCGACTCTGGAAAACATCGACCTTATTGAAATGCTGCTCAGCGAGATTACGTTGACTGCTGCGCTTGCTGAAAAAAACAATCTGCTCTATGAACTTGGGCAAAAGCACAGCGATATGTATAATAATAGCGAAGCATTTTAGCGCTGCTGATAATTTGAATTGTTTTTGCGGCCATAATTGCTACAATCTGCTTATGGCTGATTTACAAAAACAAAATAATAATTCTTCGAAAAGTGTCGGCGTATTATCTCGCTTGTTTTCTCTTGTGAAATTTCCTGATTTATCTACTCAGCTTATTTTCTGGCTTTTGATAATTGTTGGTATTGCAGCTGACCTATGGACTAAGGCGGCGGTTTTTAATTGGATTGACAGGCAGGGCAGAATTACCATTATTGATGGTTTTTTGCAGTTTGTGCAGGTTCAAAACGCCGGAGCTGCTTTTGGAATTGCCGTTGGCCAGCGGCCGTTTTTGATTGCAGCTTCGATTGTTGCACTTGTGGTAATTTTTATAGCTTTTCTTTTCAGCGGCAGTGAGCATAAACTTATCTACATTTCGCTCGGCCTTTTTTCAGCGGGTGTTTGCGGAAATCTTTACGACAGGATTTTCAATGACGGCCTGGTTCGCGATTTCATTGATATTGTGTATTGGCCGGGTCGGCATTGGCCGGCATTTAATGTTGCTGACAGTATGCTTTGCATTAGCGTTGGCCTGATGATTATTTCAAATCTTTTTATTGAGAGTCATCGCTGCGAAAAACATTCTCAGCAGCATAAATAGGTGTCCCCGCTGCAACGGCAAGTGCGATAGCATCTGATGGCCGCGAATCGATTTTAATTATTTGCTCGTCTTTTTTTAAGTGAATCCTGGCATAAAATGTGTTATTTCGCAGTTCACTTATAACTACTTTTTCTATTCCATCGCTGGTTTTTTCGATTATATCCGCAAGCAAATCGTGTGTCATTGGTCGTGGCGGCTCGATACCTTTTAATTTGCGGTCGATTGCGAAAATTTCAACGATTCCTATAACGATTGGAATAGTGCGCTGGCCGTTTTTTTCTTTTAAGACGATTACCTGACGGTCGGATGCTTCATTGATAATTATGCGTGACAATTCAACTTCCACATCCATTCTAACACCGCCGTATAATTGGTTATTATTTTGTTTTTTTGTTTAGCCCCGTCATCACTCCTGTCCTGAGCGAAGCCGAAGGAATGACGGGGTTTTTGGTCAGGGTTGTATCTTTAATTCTAAAAGGTTTTTTTCAATAGCTTCTAATTGTTCGGTTAGTTGGACTAATTTTTCTTTTGATGCAGCGACGATTTCCGGTTTTGCTTTGGTAACGAAATTTTCATTTTGCAATTTTGCAGTTATGGCCTGTTTTGCTTTTTGGATTTCTGTTTTTTGTTTTTCGAGCCGGGCTTTTTCAGCTTTTACATCTACTGCATCGTGCAGATAGATTTGCATTTGCTCTATAATTATAGCCGCTGCGTTTTTTGGTTTTTCGATATTTTCTCCAGCTGTGAATTTTTCAAGACATGCCAATTGGCAGACGAGTTCGCAATTTTCATTCAGCAGAGCCGCAATATCTTTTGCGACATTTACGGATACGTTCAGTTTTTCTCTCGGCTGTTTTTTATATTGATTTCTAATATCTCGAACAGCTCGAATTACGGTTTGAATTGTTTCGATTTGCTGCTGCACTTTTTTGTTTTGCAGGGAATCGATTTGCTTTGGCCATTCGGCAATAACCAAGGCCTCAGATTTTTTCGGCTTTGCAATTTCGCCGAGAGTTCTAACTGGTGCAACTTCATTTAACGCCTGGAATATGCCCTCGGTAATAAACGGCACAAACGGATGCAGTAGTCGCAGCGTCTGGTCGAGCGTAAAGCCGAGCACGTTTTGAGTTGTCGGCTTTTGGTCTGGATTTTGCATATTCGGCTTTGACCATTCGAGATACCAATCGCACAAATCGTTCCAGAAAAATTTATAAAGCAAAGTAAGCGATTCGCTGAACTTGAATTCGTCGAGCGATTTTGTAACTTCCGCAATAGTTTCCGTAAGCCGCGATAGAATCCATTTATCGGTAATGGTCAATTTGGCTTCGTCGAATTTTTCTGGAGCAATTCCGTCAAGATTCATCATCGCAAATCGCGAAGCGTTCCAGAGCTTATTGCAGAAATTTCTGCCGAGGTCTAATTTTGGCGAGGTATTTACTTCTCTTCCGTCCGGCAGTTTTATTGTTTCGACCGGCATACGAATATCCTGCGTGTCGGTTGTCATACTGGCCAGCGTAAATCGCATTGCGTCAGCTCCGTGACTGTCGATAGCTACCAGCGGGTCGATGCCGTTGCCCAAGCTCTTTGACATTTTTCTGCCCTGACCGTCCTGAATCATAGCGTGAATATAGACATCGCTAAATGGAATATCTCCTGCGCAGTACTGGCCGAGCATCACCATTCGTGAGACCCACAGCGTAATAATATCACGCCCGGTGGACAGCACATCCGTAGGATAAAAGGTTTTCATTTCAGCTGTTTTATCCGGCCACCCGAGCGTACTGAACGGCCAAAGAGCCGAACTAAACCACGTATCCAAAACATCAGGGTCTCTTACGATTTCTTTGCTTCCGCAATGCTGGCAATTCGTTGGGTCTTTAAGGCCGCTACTGACCTTCTCGCATTTTTGACAATACCAAATCGGTATTTGGTGTCCCCACCAGAGCTGGCGACTAATCGGCCAATCACGGAGATTTTCCAGCCACGTTTGATAAGTTTTGCCGTAACGGGCAGGAATAAATCGTAAACGCCCGTCCAACAACGGCTTCATCGCCAATCCGGCAAGTGAAGCCACCGGAACATCAGTTTCTTCTATAAGTTTTTCTGCGAGCGACGAGTCACGAGCGACGAGCGACGGAATAGGTTTTTTTACAGCTACGTACCATTGGTCGGAAAGATATGGTTCAATCGGCACGTGGCTTCGATAGCTGTGGCCGACTTCGTGAACATATTCGCGAACATCTTCAAGCAGTTTTTCCAGCCGGAACCATTCGATGATTGCCTTGCGTGCTTCGAATCTATCCATCCCGATAAGATTTTCAACATCTGGATTTTTAATCTGCTCCCAGTCAGTCCAATCGTATTTGTCACTGATTGAGCCATCCGGAGCCATTATATTTATTACCGGCAAGTCGTGCCGTTGGCCGATTGCATAATCATCGAGGTCGTGAGCTGGGGTAACTTTCAAAAAGCCGGTTGAAAATTTTGCTTTTTCGTCATCACTGTTGGCATCGGGCAAAACCACGTGTTCATCAGCTATTATTGGGATTATTCTACTGACGATTGGCAGGCGAACTTTTTTGCCAACGAGAAATTTGGCTCGCTTATCTTTGGGATTCATTGCAATGGCTGTATCGCCGAGCATTGTTTCCGGCCGAGTCGTGGCAACGGTTATGGTTTCGATTTTTTCGCCATCTATTTCCACCGATTCAACAAGCGGATATTTCATATAATAAAAATGGCCATTTACCGTTTCGTGCTCAACTTCATCGTCAGCCAATACCGTCTGCGTAGCCGGGTCCCAGTTGACCAGTCGTTTGCCGCGATAGATTAAGCCGTCTTCAAATAATTTGAAAAATGTACTGCGAACCGCTTTTGCGCAAACCTCATCCATAGTAAAGCGGGTTCTTGCCCAATCGCACGAGCAGCCCATTGCTTTTAATTGCTCGATGATTTTTATTTCGTATTCGTCTTTCCAGCTTTGAACACGGGCGACGAAATCTTCACGTTTGAATTCGGTTCTTTTTTTGCCTTCCTGGGCAAGGATTCTTTTTTCCACTACCGTTTGTGTTGCGATTCCGGCGTGGTCGGTTCCCGGCATCCAGAGCGTATTGAATTTTTGCATTCTGCGAAACCGAATCAGAATATCCTGAAGTGTGTTATTTAGTGCGTGTCCCAAATGCAGAGGAGCCGTTACATTTGGCGGCGGGATGGCAATCATAAAACTTTTTTCACAATCTGAATCTGGTTCGACTCTTTCGACTTCGCTCAAGACATGTCTGCTCACCACAGGTGGCTCAGCGTGAAAATATGGTTTCGACAGCCATATCTCTTTTGCCTGCTCTTCTATTATTTTTGATTCGTAAACTTTTGAAAGCTCTTTACTGCTCATAACCGGTTTTTGCTTTTATTAGTCGATATTCATTGTCATTAAAAATTCTGGATTTGTTCTGCACTTGGCAAGTCGGCTCTTGAGCAGTTCTATCGACTCGACCGGACTTAATTCGCTTAGAACTTTTCTCAAGCGGTAAACGAGTTTGAGCTCTCTTTCATCGAGCAGCAGTTCTTCTCTTCTTGTTCCGCTTCGACTAATATCGATAGCCGGATATGTTCTTCTTTCAACAAGTCGCCTGTCGAGATGCAGTTCCATATTTCCAGTTGCCTTGAACTCTTCGAAAATAACCTCATCCATTTTCGAGCCGGTGTCTATAAGGGCTGTTGCGAAAATTGTCAGCGAGCCGCCGAATTCAACGTTTCTTGCAGCTCCGAAGAATTTTTTCGGCATCTGCATAGCACCTGCATCAACACCGCCGGTCAGGATTTTTCCTGAATGCGGCATTTCTGTATTATACGCACGAGCAAGCCGTGTTATTGAATCCAAAAGAATTACGACATTTTCACCGTACTCAACGAGCCGTTTTGCTTTTTCGATTACGACCTC
>JAGLSG010000090.1 GCA_023135865.1 Planctomycetota bacterium
GAAGCAGAAAGAGAAAATCCCAAACTGGCTAAAGTCCTTAAAGAAGATTTAACGCTTAAGGAAAACAGAGGTGCGGTTCTTGAAAAAATCAAAGCCGCAACCGACGAAAAGGAAAAGGCAAAACTGACAGCTAAACTTGAAACAATTGTCAGCGATAGATTTGACCTTATTGTGAAAAGAAAACAGATCGCCTATGAAACTATGAGTAAGCGTCTCGAAGAGCTAAAAGAACAGGTTCGCGATAGTGAAGATAAAATCGACAGCTGGAAAAAACTTAAAAGTGGAAAAGTAAAAGAAAGAATTGAACAATTGACAAGCGAAACGGAAAATTTTAGCTGGAGATGAATTCGTTACCAGTAGCTCGTTGCTCGTAAAAACTGATACTTCTTCAGGGCTTGCGTATATTGCGTAAGCCCTTTTTTATTTTCAGATTAGTTCGCCAAATAAAGTAAGCGGACTTGTTCTTGTAATTTTCACCTTCGCAAAATTGCCAGTTAAGCTCCGCAGCCCATCAAAAATCACTATGCAATCCTGCTCAGTTCGGCCAACCAATTGCAGCTGACCCATCTCGTCAGGACTGATTTTGGCCTTCTTGCTTGGCCCCTCCACTAAAACCCTGACCTCTTTACCCAAAAACTTTTGGCTAAATTTGTCGCTGTTTTTTTTCTGCTCAGCGAGAAGTCCAATATTTCGTCTCTTCTTAACTTCCGGCAAAACATCATCAGCTAATCGTTTTTCTGCTGTCGTATCCGGCCGAGGTGAGTATTTAAAAATAAATGAGTTTTTATATTCGGCCTTTTTCAGTAAAGATACGCTGCATTGAAAATCATCTTCGGTTTCGCCTGGAAAGCCAACTATAAAATCACCGGCCATGGCAATATCCGGAACAATCTCTCTCGCATTTGCCAACAGTTCCAGATATTCAGCAGATGTATATTTGCGATTCATAGCTTTTAAGATTCTATCCGAACCGCTCTGGGCCGGCATATGCAAATAACTGCAAACCTTCGGCAAATCAGCCATTGCTTTCAAAATCGGAACAAAAAATTCCTGCGAAGGATAGCTCGTAACAAATTTGAGCCATTCAATACCGTCAATTTCGCTGAGCATTTCAAATAAATCAGCAAGGCAATATGTCTTTTCACCAGCAATATATTTATACGAATTCACCGTCTGGCCGAGAAGCGTAACCTGTTTTACTCCGGCATTGGCCAGATGTTTTACCTGTTCAACAATTGCTTTGGGCGGCCGTGATACTTCAGGCCCGCGAACGTAAGGAACAATGCAATATGTACAAAAATTATTGCAGCCACGCATTACTCGAACAAACGCCTGTGCAGAACTATGCCGGCTGTTGCAACTGTAAACAGATTCAAAATCTTCAAGCTCCTCTGATTGATTTTCTTTGCGGATTTTTTCAGTAACTGCCAGCTGCTTGGTTTTTCCACTCATAGCTTGCGTTACAAGCTCAACTATTTTCGGTATTTGTGCAGGCCCGCAGACAATATCAACCGCCTTGTGTTCGAATAATTCTTCGCCCAATCGCTGAGCCATACAGCCGATTACGCCAACGAGCATATTTGGTCGGCTCTTCTTAATATATTTCAGATGGCCAAGATGTGAAATAACCCGTTGTTCGGCGTTCTGACGAACAGAGCAGGTATTTATCAAAACAACGTCAGCTTCTTTTACGCTTTTGGTGAATACGAATCCAGCTTCTTCAAATGCAGTGGCAACCAAAGCCGCATCGAGCTTGTTCATCTGGCAGCCGAAATTTTCAATGTGTATCGTTTTGACGCTCATAGAAATGTGAGTATATGCGATTCGCAGCAAAAAATCAAAGGCGGATAAATATGCTTGCAATTAGGGCTTGCAAAGTGTAGATTATCGGGGTTTTATATGGAGAGGTGACCGAGTGGCTGAAGGTAACGGTTTGCTAAACCGTCGTGTGGATACAATCCGCACCGCGGGTTCGAATCCCGCCCTCTCCGGTTTTTGAAAATTGAATATCAAAAATCAGAATTGTAGAATCCCCTTCATAAGATTTTGTTTTTTTATGGCGGGATGAGAACACGCGTGCTGCAAAGCAGCACTACGCGGGTTCGACACGGAGCGAAGCGAAGAGCCCGATGTCTTTTCGGAATCCCGCCCTCTCCGGTTTTTGAAAATTGAATATCAAAAATCAAAATTGTAGAATCCC
>JAGLSG010000091.1 GCA_023135865.1 Planctomycetota bacterium
ACAACTTCGGCCAAAACGAAAATATACCAAGAGCCGTCCACCATGTGGCATATCGCTATCGGCAGCTGCAAAACTGCGAAGAAGCCAACCGGCTCGACCAGCACGTTATAGATAATTGGCCAAGAGACGAGCACGCTATGTGGGCACAGGTCGACATAGCGAAGTCAAGTCTTGACCGCAGCGATGAGGCACAGGCGCAGGCCGGTATTGATAAAGTGCTCACTTATTTTTCCAAACATAACAATATAGATTTGGCGGTTCACAACATAGCATTTCACTATCGGCAGCTACAAAACTGTGAAAAGGCCAACCAACTCGACAGGTATGTTTTAGACCGCTGGCCTGAGACAGAAGGTGCTATGTGGTCACAAGTTGACTTGGTAAAGTCGAGTATCGACAATGGCAAGTTTGTTGAAGCTCAATCTGGTATTGATAAATTACTTGCCAACTATTCGGATAAAAAATACGTAGCAAAGGCCGTTCATGATATAGCATTTTACTATCGCCAGATACAAAAACATGAAAAAGCCAACCGGCTTGACCGGCACGTTGTAGATACCTGGCCTGTGACGGAAAGTGCAATGTGGGCGCATGTTGATTTGATAAGGTCGAATATTGATAATGGCAACCTGATAGCTGCCCAAGCTGATGTTGATAAATTGATTGCTGACTATTCGGACAAAGAAAACATATCGACTGCTGTTCATGGCCTTGCTTATTATTGTCGGGAAAAACAAAAACCAGCTAAAGCTGATGAACTCGACCGATATGTTTTAGACCATTGGCCGGATAGTGAAAGTGCAATGTGGTCGCAGATAGACCTTGTAAAATCAAACATTGACAGCGGCAAATTTGATGAATCTCAGCTTGGCTTCGATAAACTGATTGCCGATTTTAATGACGATACAAATATGGCAGACGCAGCTCACAGCATAGTAAGTCATTATCGCTGGGCAAGCCACAACGAAAAGGCCGACCAGATTTGCCAATACGTCATAAAAACCTGGCCGAACCGCAAGTGCGCAAAGCTGTTAGAGATGGATATGGTTGTAGCAAATATCGACATCGAAGATTATAACGATGTCCAGAGTGGTCTGGATACACTGATTACTGACTTCAATGACTGTCCACAATTTCTGCCCGTATCAATATCCAATATCGAGAAAAGATACTATAAAAAAACCTGGAATACCAAAGAGCGGTCTCTCGACGAATCCTATCACAGAAAACCTGTAGAAGTGTGGGAAAATGTAATGACAAGATTGCCGGATTTTTTCCATGATGAGCCGGATCTTTATTATTTCATTGCCTGCTGCTATTATCAGCTCGGCGAATATGAGAAAGCCATCAATCATTATTACGAGGTAATCGACAGCTGGCCGGGTTATAAATACGTTGAGGAATCTCAGCAGTTAATGGACAAATGTTTTGAGAAGCTGGAAGATTAAGTAAGGTAGAGGGGCTATTTCCATGAAAAAAGTTATGATAAGATTTTTTGTTTTTATTTTATTTTTGTCATCTGTTTTCAGCGTGCCAGCTATTGCCTGCTGGCCAAGCTGTCCCGGCTGTTGCGTCTGGAAGGGAACGTGCGAACCTGAACACTCCAATTGCAACCAAAACAGTTGTCAGTATTGTGACTATGACTGCAGCTGCAAATTGTTGTGCAAGTCTGGAGATGGAGATTGCCGAGAGTGTATAAACGGCGGATGCGAACTGTTTTGCGATGCTGTTCAACTATGTTGCGATGACAATTGCCGCGATGCCTATACCGAACGGTGTTGTGATTATAAGACAATTTATAATTACTATACGCAAAAATGTTGTGGCGATGGTGATGGCACAATTTGCGATATAAATGAATTCTGCTGTGATGGCACCTGCTGCGATCCTTGTAATTGTGAAAGCTGCGTGGACGACGAGTGCAAAGTCTGCGGCGGCGACCCGAATAAGGTGTGTTGCGATGGCACTTGTTGCAATAAACCCTGCTGTAACAGTTGGGATTGCGAAGATTGTAATAATGGAAACTGCGAACCATGCCTAAGAAAAGCTAGTGACTATGAAGAATTGCAACAATGTTCCAATGTAGTTAGTGACCCAAGCTGGACACCACAGCCGAACGGATGTTCAAGTCCTTTTGGGAATAATCCAACCGGATGCACACATACCAGCTTTTTGGGGGCGTGCAATACACATGACATATGTTATCAGACATGTGGAGGGACCGGTGGATGGGGCAAATACAATTGTGACTGTGCATTCGGCGCAAATATGACTTCAGTATGCAACGCCCTAACAGGTGAAGAGCGAACAAGCTGTTACGATGATTGTGTTTGGTGGAAAAATACTTATGTTACCGCGGTCTATTTGGTTGGAGATGGGGCTTGGGAGACTAATCAAGTACATGCATGCGCGTGCTGCGACTGTGATTAAATAATTAAAAGAACAATTTTGGAAAGGAACTACAATGAGTTTCCGAATATTAATGTTTATAACAATTGTGCTATGGCTTGCCGGGAACCTTTTAGGTGGGGAGCCTATTTGGCAAAAGGAAATTGTATGTGATCCAAATACGGGTTGCTACCCATGTGCCGTTGCAGCCGATGTTTTCAGTAATAAACTGGTAATATATGGTACCAGAATGAAAAGCATCATTGATGGAGGAGACTTCATGTTTTGGGAGATCAATCCAGATGGTAGCATTTTACAAGAAATACGAATTGGCAGTGTACCCGGGAAACCAACAACACTACCTTTATCGAAAGTCAGTGATATGATTATTAAAAGCGATAATAACATTATCGCGTTGGGCAGATTTGACAGCAATACACCATCGTCATCGTTATTAACCATAAACCAAACAACAGGCAGTAGTAGCAAGCCTACTAAGGTTTCCACAAAATCACAGAAAAAGTACAACAACATAATAATTACAAAGCTACTGTCTTCCAATAATTCCATAGTCTTGGCTGGCCATCAAGGTACAGATGGATTGCTAATCAAGCTGGATAATAACGGAAATGAAAAGTGGAACGTACCTTTTGATTTGGGTAAAACCGAGATTTTTACTGATGCCGCAGTAAAATCCAATGTAATCTACGTCACCGGCATTACCGTAAATATAAGAGAAGCTAATAAAATGGGGTTTGGTAGCGAAACTAAGAACTTTTTACTCATTTACGATGTAGATGGACAGCTCTTAAAGCAAGATTATTTTAAAGGGGTTTGTTCTACGAAGTTACCCCAAGTTACCCAACTTGAAAATGGAAATGTTTTGGTTGCATATGACAAAAGCGAAGATATTACAGCAACTGATTTAAACGTTCGGGCTTATAGTCCTGATCTTACACTACTTTGGGAAACACAGGTAGTAGAAGCTGAAGGGAGTGGTCCACCGGGATACTTTAAAATTATCGCCGTTTCTGGCGATAGGTTTTTTATTGGGGCTGTCTTTAATGGTGGTGAACTGGTAATTGTAGAATGTTCTTCTAACGGTCAGGTGATAGAGCGTTGGAGTTTGGGTAAGATTGTTGGGCCTTATGGTGAATTGCATATAGAAGCTCTGGGCGGAAAAGTCTATGCAGTTTTTGGAACTCCCTCATATGGTAACTTCCAAAATGTCAAGATTATGGCCTTGGCGTTTCCAATAAAATGAAAAGTGAAATCTTTTGTAATTTTTGCGGCTGAAAAACCTCTGCAGATCTTAATTTTGAACTCCAATTACAAACTTGATGTTATATCAAAGACGTAGTAATGTAACTAAATAGAGATATACAAACATTATATTGGAGCAAAGATAAAACAATGAATCCGATGGAATGGTTTTTTTGGAAACCCGAAAGAATTTTTGCGGTTTCGTTTGCTTTCTTTCTTGGTTATTTGGTTATACGTTTATTCAACCGCAAATTGTCATCTGCGAAAAGCTGGCCGCTTTTGATTCCAGCCATTGCATGGATATTATTCGGAATATGGGAATGGTTTTGCACTGTGAAAGAATACAACATCCGTGTTGATTTGCTTTTGATATATCCGATTTTAATTGCAATCAGTGTTTTTGGTCTATCTATGAGCATTAGTAGCTTGATATCAAGTTTTCTGAAAAAGTAATCTTATCCAACTCCAATGTTCATATTTAGCCTTGCTCTTTGGCTCAATAAAAATACTTCAACCTCAACTCGGCATCCCAAATGTCAGTTAGCCCTTTTTTATATGTCAGTTTCAATTGTGTGCATTGCAAATTCGGCCAGTGCAGCTGAATGGTCGAAAGAAATTTTGCAAATTTTGTAATATCCGTTTCCCTTAAAAGCACATTTGCGCTTTGGCTTTTCTGGCCGCCGGAAGTAATGCGTATTCCACTGCTCAATTTATAATCGGATGATTTTATGCCACACAAACCTGCGATTTTTTCAACAGCTACAGCATAATCGAATTCATCTTTGTCCTTCTGCAAATCGGCAAACGTCAATCTCTCCGGATTGATTACAAGAATTTCTGCTATGATTTTTTGAGCTTTACTATATTCAACTGTTTGCCTTTGCCAATTATCCTCAGCTTTTGGCAAACTCACCATCGCCACAGAGGCCAGCCAGCAAGTAGCAACAAACGGAGCGAGTATATAATAAAATATTGGATTTTTATGTATGTCTTTCATAAATTTTCCCTTTAGCCGTTTTGCGGAGCAACCGTTATTGTGAAATTATCACGACCAGCTTTTTCATCGAGTCGCTGCTGCAAAATGTCGAGTTTGCCTTTTTTAATCGCCTTGAACAATTTAAGAGTATTTTTTCTGCTTGAAGTGCTGCCCGCCACAGTGATTTTGCCTGCGATTCCTATTGTATTTATCTGCAAATCTGTTTTCGAGGCACATCCGTTAAACGCATCGAGCAGCAATATGAGTTTTGCCGAAACGGATTCTTTTCCTGTAATGCTGAGCTGGCCGCTTTTGACATCTCTTATTCGCCTTAATTCGCCAGAGAGTTTTTTTGCAGGGCTTGTATTGGTCGGCATTTTTTTTGTAAACATAACATCTGAATACTGCTTTGCCAGTTTATTGTGCAATCGATCGGCGTACCTATTCCTCATTATCAATCGCATCTGAAAATACATTCCTATTACAAGCACAAAGACGGTAACCAAAACGCTCAAAATTTTAATCGCTTTTTCGATGCGCAGTTTTCTGCCCTGGTACGGGCTAAAATCATCTCTGAAATTAGCCGCTGTAATTTTTTGTGTTCCAGAAGCAGCTGCACCACAGGCAATAGCAAAGGCAACCAGATTTTCACTGTCATTTTCATCCGTAGTTTGTGATTCAATTTGAGTCGTCCAGGCCAAATCAAGAGCTTCAACTTTAATAGTAAGTTTTTCGCCAAGCCCTGCAACATCTACAGAATCGGCGGAATCGAAAATTTTCAATTCGTTTACAGTTTCGCCGCTTGAAATCAAAGCCAAAGTAAGAGGAGCTTCTCTTGTGATTAATTCTGTTTTGTTTTGCGTTCTACCGAGCAAAAAAGTTCTCATTTTCAGGCAGCTTTGAGAATCTGAAAGAACCACAAAATATCCCCTGTTATTTGAGAGCACTGCAAATAAATCCGCACCTTGTTCGCCTGCCGTTGTTACATTATTTTGACTGATAAATCTCGTTAGACAATTCACATCCGGCTCGATACTAACCGGGTCGAGATTATTGCTTTGCAAAACTGACAGTATTTCCGAGAGCATTTTCTTCTCAGTTGTAAAGACCGTCAGTTCCGAACCGCCGCCAATTGCCGGTGTTGCTGTAAAAGCGATGGCAACATCAGCAACATCAGCTGCTATTGCTTCTTCAGTATCGAATCTTATAGTTGCTGCGATTTGCTTTGGCTCAACAAATTCACTGTGGACACTGTGCTGCATAAACATCGCGCAATCAAGAGCTACAGCAACTTCGGAAAATTCCCAGCCCCTTTCGGCGCATCCGATGCTTATCAGATTTGCCATCACCTGCCAGCCGGATTGCTCCGTGTTTTCACAGCTGACACTAAAGCAGCCAAGAACGCTTTTTTGATGCAAGTCAAAACAAACCACACTTGCTGAATTCTTGCTTAGATAAATCCCAAGATTGTTCTGAAATTCCACTTTTATTTCACTCCCGATTTAATTACTAATCGTCGCAATCCTTTGTATTTCTTTATTTCCCTTTATTACAGCTATAACAGTCGAAGCCGTCGCAACGCCGCTGGTTGCAGTTACTCTTATAGTGAAAAAATTACTCGTTGTCGTTATGTATTTTTCGCATTTTTCAATCGAATCAGAATAACGCATCAGCTTCTTTTTCAAATCATCCATATCCACAAACGGCTCTATTCGTCTTCTCTGAATTATTTCTTCTGCAATTCTATCGGCATCACCGCCAAAAGTAAAAGCAGATTCCAGCACCTGGCGCGGAGCTGTGTTTATATTTACTTTGTCCGAGCCGAACATTGCCATATATTTGACAGCTGCCTGCCGTGCATTTTCGTCGGCAATTGCCGTTCGAGTCAGCGGCTCAATATCTAATAGTGAGCTGTGAAAAAGTTTTGCAAAAGTCGTTCTGTGTACCGAAGCAGACAGAGTTTTCGTTTTCGGCTTAAGCCGCGATGGCCCTTTTCTGCGTTTTATTCTTTCTGATTTTTTTATATATTGTTTTCCTCGTTCGGTTACTTTTATCGGCTGAAAATCCATTTTGAACTTTTTTATTTCACCAATTTCTTTCAGCTGCTTTTTCAACAATCGAATATCCACGCTGTTTACATCCATCCATTCGCAAAACGTTTCAAAGCCGGCTCTCGCCTGACGTTTGACATCTTTATCTCCCAACACTGCCCATCCGAGCGGATACTTTGCGTTTTCATCTTCAATTTCGATTCTCACTTTTGCTTTGCCGATTTCAAATTCGCTCGGTTTAACTATCAACGGCCACGCAGCCCCATAAGGACCTCTAATTTTTATCGAATCGGCTATCTCTTCATTTTCAACATTTTCAACATCATTTATATCGTTTACATTATCTAAAGTTTTGTTACTGTCAACTGCTGCAATTTTTTCAATTGCAGCGGCTGCCACAAATTCACGATACTCTGCCCTGCTCAAAGTAAATATATCTGAAAAATCCGGCTCATTTGGACGCGCAATTAGCTGCAAATCGTTTATATCTTCAAGTGTTGCCAATGCGTATTTCGCCGCAGAATCGCAGCTGTAGCGTGCAATTTGATAATCTACAATATATTGATTTCGATAACGCTCCGTAGCGACACGACTGGTAAAAATAAATGCCAGCGTTGCCATCACCACCAGCATTACCAGTGTTATCAGCAGCACCACCGCTCGGCGATTTGCTCTATCAAATTTTTGCAAACCAGTTTTCATTTTTATTATTTATTTTTATTATTGCTTTCTTCTTCATATTCTTTTTTTACGAACACAAAGTCAATTTTTCTTGTCCTGTCGATAGCTATAGTTCTTTTGTTTTTTTCATTTTCTGGTACATCGAAACTACCGTCTAACATTTTTATCGGCTCGGCAAATGAGATTGTTACCACAACTGCTGGCGGCACACGAGCATCCGTCCATTTATCCAACGGCTCTTTTTCGCCTGGCACCTGCACCTTAAAAAATGTTATACCGCTGCAAATTGGTATAAAAAGTTCTCTTTCCCAATCATCTTTTTTCTTATCGAGCAGTTTTTCTTCCAAGCCGATTCCGCTGTAACTTCGGTACAGGACAAGTCCAACTGCATCACTTTCGTAATCATAGCCGGTTTGCCAGACAATTTTTTCCAGCGGTTCTTTTTTATTTTTTCCATCGTAAATGGTTTGCAGAATCGTCAGCCGTGCTATCGTAAATCCGCTATCGAATTTATTTTCAATAGTTATTTTCGTATCCGAACTACGAGATGTTATTGCATCAAGGTCTTCCGCAATTCTCTGGAGAATTTCCAAAGGCATCCGATTTTGAGCGAGCCGAGCCGTAACAGCTGAAACGGATTTTTCAGCTCTGCTGTAAACCGCCAATACCGTAACAAGCACCATAGCCGAAATCGTCAAAGCTGCTACAGCTTCAGCGAGTGAAAATCCCGCTTGTTTTAATAATTTAAACTGCATATTTTTCATATCTTAAAACACACGTTTAGTTAAAATATCCATTATCCCGCAACCACTGTATAAGTTCACCAATCGGCAAATTCCATGGTATATCCGACTCTGGTTCGACTATGGGTTCTGGCGTTTCTGGTCTTGGTTCAATTTCTGGCACCGGATCAACTGGATTGACAGGCACGCCGGAACCATTGGTATTTGCTGCGGCACTGCTCGCCAACCATTTCATTTCTCTTTGTTTCTGCTCAACCATCTGCTTTAGTTGTTTTTTTGTCAAATCGGTCAGCCAATGCGTCAACTCAACAGTTTGCGTTTCACCGTCGGAATCGGTGTATTCAGCTGAACAGGTCGCCTGTATCCACATCCTGTCAGTCGCCGGCTCGTAAAAACTTTCCACAACAGTTGACCACTGAATTTCAGGATTATTTTCAGCTGTTCCAAATTCAACAACTTCCTTTACCGACTCTTTCGACAAAAGCGTTTCCATATTCTCACGTGCAATCTCCAGAGCTGCCAGCCGCTGCGCCGAGTCAGCAGCAGCCGATATGTTTCTGTCTATAATTACCAGCACACTTGAACTGACAAGAGCCAGTATCACAAGTGCAGTAACAGATTCGACCAAACTAAAGGCCGTTTTGATTGTTCGACATTGCTCACCATCAACCCTGAGCAAAGTCGAAGGGTTGAGTTTTGAGTTTGCTCTGTAGAAAACACTGCTATTGTCATTGCGAAGGAGCTGAAAGCGACTGTGGCAATCTCGATTTTGAGTTTTGAGATTGCTTCGCTTTGCTCGCAATGACACCTTAGCGAAAAATTTTCCTACAGAACATTCTGAATTTTTAAAAAAGCATTTCATCTTTGGATTTCGGCTTAAGTATTTCAACATCGCCTTCTTTCAAAGTAACAATTCTGTTTATTCTATTAACCACCACTGAATACGGCTGTTCATTCTCGTCGAGCAGAACGATTTTTCCGCCCGCCTGCCATCCGGTACTGCCGGCCCTGAAAAACGCTTTTAATGTATTCTCATCTGTCTGCGTTAAATCATCGAACAAAACATAAATAGCTCGGCAATTATCACTGAAATCATTTTCAACGATAATTTCTTCTTCCAGCACCTGCTCTAAATCCAATGTAGTAATCTGGCGAAGCGTATATTTCTGCTCTGACAAATCGATAATGACTTCGTATCTTCTGTCGCTTTGGGCAGCAGCTGTGACGGCCATCTGCATTGTCGAGACAAATTCAGCTGCCTGGGCTTTGAATTTGTTTTTTGTCAGCAGCCCGAAAAGATTTGTAACCGCCAGCGTAGTAAACAGCGACACAAGCAGGACAACTACGACAAGCTCTGTAAGTGTAAAACCACGTGAAGTGTAAAACAATCGGCGCTTCACGAAATACGCTTCACGAGATACGCAGTTAATTCGCATCTGTACTAAGCAAATCGGCATCGTAATCTTCACCGCCTTCTTCGCCGTCGGCTCCGTAGCTTTTTATTACAAACGGTTTGCCGCTTTCCGGAAATCGCTCGTAAATAAATTCATTGCCCCAGCTGTCTTTTGATATTCCGGTAGTTTCGAGATAGCCGCCCGGCTCATAATTTGCAACATCACCCGGCTGCTCAAGAAGTGCGCTAAGTCCTTCGTCTTCGGTTGGAAAACGGCCAGTATCCATTCTGAATTGTTTAACTGCCATGTGAAGAGTTTTAAGGTTCGCTTTAGCGGTTGTAACTCTTGCCCTGTCTACATACGTAGCAACTTTTGTGACGACAAGCGTTGCGAGCAAACCGATAATTATCAGCATCGCCATAAGTTCAACCATCGTAAAACCGCTTCTGTTTTTTCTATTTCTATTTTTTTTCATATTTCGTTAGTCCTTAAAAAACACATTCATCATTAAAAACTAAAAATTACATATTAAAATTTTCCAGCTGAGACTTCGAGAATCGGCAAAATGGTAGCATAAGCAATTACGCCGATTATCACAGCCATCACGACAATAATAACCGGCTCAACTGCAGCGCTCAATCTTTCAATCACCACATCCGTTGAAGATTCGAGATTTTCGCTGATGTTTTTGAGCATTTTTTCCAGCTCACCACTTTTTTCACCAACCGCCACCATATGCGCAATAGCCGGCTCGATTACGCCGCTGTCTCTAAGTGGCGTAGCAATGTCAGCTCCCGCGAGAATTCTTTCACGTGCCTGATTGATTGCCATTCGCATTAGCGTATTGCCCGTAACTTCCGAAACCACACGAAGCGATTCAGCCATACTCAGCCCCGAACCCAAAAGCGTTGAAAGCGTGGAAGTAAATCGCGAAACAACTCTTTGTTTTATCAATGGCCCGAACACCGGCAGAGACAGAATTGATTTATCCCGCAGATATTGGCCTCGCTGCGTTTTGAGAAATTTTCTAATGGCAAATACAATTGCAAAAATCACAAGCAAAACAACGAACAGCCACCAACTGGTGAGTATAAAGCTTACATTCATCATCTGCTTTGTAATCCACGGCAACTCCTGGCCTGTTCTTGCGATCTGGATAGCTATTTTCGGAATAACAAAAGTTGTCAGAACCATAACAGCTGCAAGGCAGAAAACTATCAGCACGCACGGATACACCATAGCTGTAATAACTTTCGATTCGACCCGCTGGCGTTTTTCCATAAAGCCGGCAATCGTTGCAAAACTCTGACCGAGCGAACCCGTAACTTCGCCAACTCGAACCATACTTACATAAATCACATCGAAATAATCACTGTAATCTTTTAGAGCATCAGTAAACGATTCGCCCGTTACAACCCTGTCGCGAATATCGGTTAGCACGCTCTTGAATTTTGCATCTGAAACCTGCATTGTAAGAACCGAAAGTGATTCTGTTAATTTTATTCCTGAATTCAGCAGAGTTGCCATTTGCTTTGTGAAATCTATCAACTGATTTTTGCTGCTCTTTGAAAAAATCGAAAGCATCGCCTTTTTATCTTCATCTGTTTTCGATGTTTCATCAACCGAAGTCGGATGGATGCCGCGGGTTCGCAGCTGCCTTCTTGCGGCGTATGCACTTTCAGCTGTTATTGTGCCCTTGGCCTTTTTGCCTTCGGCTGTCATTGCTATGTAATGGTATCTCGGCATAATGGAAACTAAAAAATTAAAACTAAAAACTAAGGAAGTCATCCAGTACCAAAATAAAAAATCAATTTTGGTGCTGGATTCCGCAATTTTGAATTTTAAACTTTGAGCTTTAAACTTTTATACTACGTCTGCCTGCGTTACTCTCAAAACTTCACCAACAGTTGTTATGCCGGCGAGCACTTTTCTTGCCCCGTCCATTCGCAGCGTTTGCAGGCCGGCATCCAGAGCTACTTTTTTTATCTCCCCTGCCGTTTCTCTTTTGTGTATTAAATTTTTTATTTCATCATCGACCAGCATCAGTTCGTAAACACCGGTTCGGCCGCGGTAGCCGGTTTGAAAACATTTATCACAGCCGGCTCCAATGAAGAATCGCCCATCACCGACAATCTTGCCATCCAACTCCATTTCGCCAAGACCAAGTTCCCTTAATTCACGAGTTGCCGGCTGATACTGCTCTTTGCAGTGTGGACAGATTTTTCGCACAAGCCGCTGAGCCATCACTGCAATCAAAGACGAACTGGCGAGATACGGCTCGACTCCCAGATCCAACAACCGGCTGACTGCGCCGGCTGCATCGTTTGTGTGCAGCGTACTAAAAACCAGATGGCCGGTCAGTGAAGATTGTATCGCCATTCTCGCGGTTTCAATATCTCGAACTTCTCCAATCATTATGACATCGGGGTCCTGCCGAAGCACATGGCGAAGTGACGTGGCAAAAGTCATACCTTTTTTAGTTGCAACCTGAATCTGGCTTATACCTTCGAGCTGATATTCTATCGGGTCTTCGATTGTGATAATATTTTTTTCAGCTGAATTGATTCTATTCAGGCAGGCGTAAAGCGTTGTGCTTTTTCCGCTGCCGGTTGGCCCGGTTACAAAAATCACGCCGTGCGAACGGCTGAGCAGCGTATCGAATTTCTTCAAATCATCTTCCCACAATCCAAGCTCATTCAAACCAAACAACGCTGTGCTTTTGTCAAGAATTCGAAGTACGCTTCGTTCGCCGTAACTTGTGGGAACCGTGCTTATTCGCAGGTCTATTTCACGCTGACCGAGCCGCACAGAGCATCTTCCATCCTGCGGCAAACGCCTCTCGGCAATATCCATACCAGCCATCACCTTGATACGTGAAATAATCAGTGGCAGAACATTTTTATTTAAGCTGAGCGTATTGTATAAAATTCCGTCAACACGATAGCGAATCTGAATTTTCGTTTCGTATGGATGAACGTGAATATCACTTGCTCTCAGTTGCAGAGCGCGAAAAAGAATATCGTTTACCAATCTTATAACCGGCGGACGATTGACAACATCGAGCAGGTCATCAGAGCCGGCCACTTCATCTACAAGCTGGTCGAGATTCTGTCCATCGAGTTCTTCAGCCACATCTTCGATAACCGTTGTTCGCTGCTCATAGGCAATATCAATTGCAGCCGTAATAGTTGTTCGCGTAGCCAATGCCGCTGTAACAGGAATCCCAAGCATTTTGGAAATGTTATCAAAGGCATTAGTATCAAACGGCTTTGAAAGAACAACGAGCAACTCATCGCTTTTGCTGTCGGTTTTTACACCTATCAGGTAGTGATGCTGAGCGTAGGCAGCTGGGATTGCCTCTACAAATTCTGGCGGCACTTTATCAGCTGGAATATCTGTCAGGAATTGCCAGCCGAGTGCCGCTGCGAATAATTGCAGAACTTTATCTTCCGTAAAATACGGACATCTAAGCAGCAGCTCATCGAGCCGAGCTGAATTTTTATTTTCATCGAAAAATTTAGTCAGCTTTTGGGCATCGACAAGTCCTGTTTTTTCAGCAGTTTGTAATAGTAAATCTCTCATTGGAATTAAAAACTGAAAGCTAAAAACCGTAATTATTTATCTTTGAATATCAAATGGAACACTGTAGTATAGACAAAGCAAAGATGTCATTCCCGCGCAAGCGGGAATCCAGCTATTTTATCAGCGTTTTCTGGACTCCTGCTTACGCAGGAGTGGCAGTTTGTTTGTTCCATTACTTATTCAAACATCAATAGTTTATTGTTTATTGATGAACTATGAATTATTTGGTTTTACATTTTTCATTTTACGTTTTACACTTTTTACTAATTTGCTTCCAGAACTTTCAGCGGGTCGAGCGGTTCCGGCTCTATGCCCGGCCAGTCTTCTCTATTCTGGAACTGGCGTTCTGCCTTTTCAAAAGCAGCTTTATTCCGAGCCGAGATTTTCTTTAATTGCTCAAGCCCTTTATCGCCCTCGTCCGGCCTGAGAATATTGGCCTTGACAAAGATATACAGCTTGCTTGACTCATCATTGTTTGCAACACTTCTAAACAAACCTCCAATAAGTGGGGCATCTCCGAGCAATGGAACTTTGTTCCCACCTTTTTTCTGTTTTAGTTTTGTAAGCCCACCAAGAATAATTGTACTTCCGTCGGGAACCGTAACAATCGTATCAATATTACTTGTGGCATAGTCAGGAGGACTGCCATCGGTACTCTTCTCAAAATCTTCGCGAAGCATATTGATTTCAAGCCGCAACAAATCTCCCTCACTGATATTCGGCGTAATCATTAATTCTATTTTCGCTTCGTAGGGAGTCCACTTTACGGTTGTAACCGGCGTAGTTCCATCGCCAGGCCAACTCTGTGTTTCTTCGCCGACATAGGTTTTCTCAGTAGTTTTTATTACACCCTCTTCGTTATCATTGACGAGCACTTTCGGCTGAGCGAGAACCCTGCCATAATTTTTCTTATCCATCGCTGTGAACAATGCCTGAATTTTATCGTCAGAATAGAACCCCTGAATCCTGCCTGATGGGTCGCCGAGATTCCAGCCGAATTCAAGTCCGTTACCGGTAGAAGCTGCGATAGGCAAGCCGGTAATAGCACCAGTACCAACATCGGTTATTGCAAGATTACCTGTTACGACTTTTGTTGCATTTGCTATAATGTTCAGGTCGTATGCAAACTCGTCGTCTCTTGTTATTTCAACAAGTGCAACATCAATCAGCACCTGCGGCCGCCTTCTATCAAGTTTGCGGATTAGTTTTTTAATCCATTCCTGATTTTTCTTATTTGCGTAAACGATAAGTGAAAAAGTATTTTCATCTGCAACAATAATTATATCTTCCTGTTTTTTTACTACCTGCTGAATTTTCCCCTCTTTGTCTTTTACAACTTCCTGAATCAGCTGGTCGAGAACAGCTGCCAAATCAGTAGGATTTTGATTTTCAAGCGCATAGATTTCGTAAGGTATGGCTTGTTCGAGCGTTTCGGAGTCCACATAACTTATAATCTCAATTATCTTCAAATGCTGCTCAGATGTTGCGTTTACGAGAAGTGAATTTGTTGATTCCACAATCACCACCTGCGGCTCTTCGGTCGGCGCATCCTGCGTAGTAGTGGTTGCCGGCTGGCCTTTTCTGCCTGGAGTAGTCGTCCTTCTACCGCTGCCGCTTATTATGCCAAGCTCCTGCAATTTACTTTTAACTTCTTCTGCGCCTACATACTGTATCTCGTAAAGCCGCATTATTCTCAAGTCCTGCTGCTGAACATCAAGCGTATCAATCAAGCCGTCCACCACTTCCAGCTGTTCAGCCAGGCCAATCATAAGAATTCGATTTGTTCTTTCGTCTGCATCGAGATAGACGGTTCTTTTTTTACTGCCACTTGATGCCTTTGTCGCTGGCGTGGTAGTGCGTCTGCCGCGTTTTGATTTTGCCGCCGGCTTCGCAGCAGCAATTGTAACCGAGACCGTTCCAAGCTGTTCGGAAAGCTGCTTAATCTTCGGAGCAAGAGTTTTAGCCATCGTATATTCCAGCTGCCGAAACCTGAACTGCTTTAATTCACCGGATTTATCTATCATATCGAGCAGCTCTTCAATCCGCTCCATACGATAGGCATAGCCGGTTACAACAAGCGTTCCACTTTCAGCAATCGGCGTGATATTTACGCCAAGCTTCATTCCCGTTAAAAGGTTCTGAGCGCTGGCAACGCTGATATATTTCAGTTCAAATATGCGAGTTATAATTACATCGCCGAGTTTGACTTTGTCGCCATCACCCTGCAAAATGGGGTCAATATCCAGCACTTCCGCCGAAGGCACGATTACTACGAGATTTCCTTTTCGCGTCATTACAAAATTTTTGAATTTCAAAACTGATTCGAGAAGCGGATATAAATCTCGAACTTTAATTGGCCCTCGCAGTCGCAGTGTAACATCACCTTTTACCTTGGCCGAATCGTACATATAATCCAGACCGAGATATTCGCCAACTAAGCTGAGCAAATCTTCAATGTTGAGTTTTTCCGGCAGGTCGAGTTCGAGCATTTCGTCAGCCGCCGAAACTGTTTCGGTTTCGTACAACCATACTTTAGTTTTTTGCTCCGGTTTTTTTGGAACAATATCCACCGTAACAGAACGTTGCGGCTTTTCTATTGGTTCTGATTTTTTCGTTTGTAATACCGGCTCTGGCTTTTTAACAACTTCTTTTTTATCGGTTTTTGTTTTACCGATTTCGTCCTGCTTTGCAGCAGTTTCTATTTTTTTCGTTTCGTTTTTTATTGTTTTTTCAGCTTCGTCCAGTTCCTTTTCTGTTTCGGCGAGTGAATCGAGTAATTTGCTGAAAAGTTCATCCGAATCACTTTCGTTAAGTGGTGTTGTATCATATTCTCGCTGCAATTCATCGGCCATTAAATCAACCGCATCAACATTTAGTTCGTCGATTTCAACCACAGCATTTTTTTGCTGACCGGTAGCAGCTGTAATAATTTTATCAATTAAATCCTGCGGCGCAACGACTACTACTTTCCCATTGTGAATATCTATAATTGCCTTTTGCTGCAAATTTCGGTCTGGCGGTGCAAGAAAAGTTCCTATCGAAACTGCAATACCATTTTCGCCGGAGGCCAATTCTTCTGCAATTTTTTCAATTGAAAGTAAGTTTCCAAATTCAGTTTCAGCAGCAATTTGTTTTACTGCGAATTTCTTATTGCTGT
>JAGLSG010000092.1 GCA_023135865.1 Planctomycetota bacterium
TTGTCCGATAAAGTCAAGGAAAAAATTGTTAAAATGTGTAATTTAGGCGTTGGAGGGGTTTTTCAAGCTGCAATACCGCCGAAATTTGATGTGTATTGCGTAATGTTTAGCCCCCAGGTTTATCCTGGGGGTTTTTATGATGGGTATTTCGTATTGCGTTGCTTGTTGTTAGTTGCTAGTTGATGGTTGATAGTTTCTTATTACATATTACGTGTTTAGTTCCCAACAGAGCCCCTCCTGTCAAGGAGGGGTATTTTATATTGATGCGTGATGTGTATTGCGTAATGTTTAGCCCCCAGGTTTATCCTGGGGGTTTTTGTTTGTTTGGTTAGCCCTGCCATCACTATGGCAGGGTTCACTTTTCCCACTTTTTTAACTTTCACACTTTTCGCACTTTTTTCTTTATGGCAGGGTTTGTTTAATGACGTGGTTCGTATTGATTAGCCCCAGCACCTGTGGCTGGGGCAACACTCATTTTGTCATATTTGTGGGCAGGGCATTATTGGCTGGGGCAACACTCAATTTGTCATACCTGCCCCGCATCGCAGTGCGGGGTAAACTCCGGCAGGTATCCATTTTTATTTAACCACGGACTCGTGCTACGTAGCGATACTTCGCAGAGTAGTATTTCACGGATTTCGCTGATTTTTTTTCCTGCTTGCCCGACGAAGCCCTTTGGGCGAAGGCGGGTCATTGCGAGGCAGCTTCGCTGCCGCGGCAATCTCATTTTTGCCTGCCAGTCGTAGCTTTAGCGAAGACTGGTCACCTCGAGCGTGCTTGTGGTGAGCTTGTCGAACCAGTCGAGAGGTCTATTAAAAACCGCTTTCTTCCCACTTTTTTAACTTTTCTCACTCTTGTTATGGCAGGATTCTCACATGGCCCCATCAAATTTCCAACTCGCTTACTTCTAATGAATCACTGAAATCAGCTTTTATCCAACGTAACATGCCAAGATTTCTAATTGTCGAAGCAATAGATTTCTTTTTTTCAGGTTCATCCCACCGTTTTTTCCAATTTAATATCTCATCGTAAATTTCATTTTCTGAAACAGCTTCCTGCTGCTTTTTAAGTTTTCTTATAACATAGAATACTGTGGTAACTTCTTCGGCTTGCTCGGTGTTCTTAATGCGCATGAATAAATCTGTGACTCTATCAATCTTATTTTGAAAGTTTTGTGTGGTATTTTTATATTCTTTATGAATCACTTCAAATTCTGGACCAGTTCTTAATGCTATCATCCTACCCAATTGTTCCTCAAAAACTATATTGCTATTAGCCATAACTGTTAGAGCTGTTTTAACACCTTCCGAATATGGACCATAGCTGCCTTGCGAAAATTTGAAACCAAGATCAATTCCTGCTTCTTGCATTACAAAGCATATTTTCTGAAAAATAACCCTGCCAACCGATTTTACGTAAGGCTGTCTCTCCAGATTATGTAGAACTTCAAGTACGGTTGCCCATTCAGGTTTAAATTTAGCATATCTTTTACCAATAATCTTTTTGGTATTATTCAGATTAGCCCCGGATAAAAATTCTTTTGTCAAATATTTATTAAGCGTTCCATATGGAGCGTAGATTTCTACTGGAATATCAATGGCCAACAATTTTTGATATATAACAGGCCCGACTACTTGCCATTCCAAGCCTCCATTGCCACATCCCAAAGGAGGGAAAGCAACTGATTTAATACCCCATTGTTTGTATTTCTCAATAAATACATCCAGGCCTTTTTTAATGTCATCCAAACGAGACATTGCTCGCCAGTGATTTTTGGTTGGGAAATTAACAATAGAAACGCCAAAAATATCCTTATAATGATAGGGCACCCCGGGTTTTATTCGACATGAATTACACAATGCTAAATATTCCTTATACATTTCAGGAAAACGTTTCTTAAATTCCTGAGCAATACCCTTGCCCATTACGCCAACACAATTAACCGTGTTGACTAGCGTTTGGGCTTTTGACTCAAAAAGATTTCCGATTAGTACATTAGTTGGCATATTAAATCCCGACTAAAAAGAAAAGAATAGTCCTGATTCCTTTATTTCAATTTTACCAGAAAAACCAGCATTCTTCAATGCCCTTTCTGCTTGTCTATTGCAAACATAAGCACCAATGATGTACTGGGGTTCTACGCAATCCGGCACAAGAACTTCCGCACATTTAATGTGCCTATGAAGTTCTTCAAGTCTTGGATCGTCCCTATGTTTCCACCATGTTGCATAAAGCATATCAAAATCCAGTTTCTCTAATCCATATGGGTATGGGTAAAACCCAACAAAATCACAAGCCGCATTTCGATCAGAAATCGCTACTTTGGGTAGATTGAGTACCTTTGGAGAAACTTGCAAAACACAAATTTCATTATTATATTTTCTTACTCTACTTAACATGGGGTTGTGAGCGTCAAAGTAAAGATTCGCATAGTCGTGAAGCGGTCTTGCTCCAAGAACCACTTTTCTTGCTCTAAGTTCTTGAACTTCTTGCAAGGCTACAGAGTGATTAGGGATTTTCTTTTTCCTTCGCAAATTGTGCGAAAGAATCCCATGCTGCATTACAGACGGAATATTTTCTATCGGCATAATACAGTGCAGCTCCGTTACTCTATGGCTCACAATACATTCCCTGTGAAATTTTCAACTTGTTTTAACTGCATTATACCCAAAACGCCCACAATTAAAACAGCTTTTTTAATGACAATTCAATATTAAAAATCCGTGTTACCTGTCCTGAGCATGTCGAAGGAATCTGTGTAATACTACTCTGCGAAGTATCGCTACGTAGCACGAGTCCGCGTAATCTGCGATTAAACAAAAATAAAAAGTGAACCCTGCCATAGTGATGGCAGGGCTAACCAAAAAAATATGTAAAATATCCTTCAAAAATCCGTGAAATCCGCGGAATCCGTGGTTAAATTTATGTCATAGAAACTTTCCAAAACAATCGATTGAAAACGGCATACCCACCTGAAAAACTGGTTCTTTTTTGACAAAAAATGGATTTTTTTGATACTTTTTTGACAATTTTTGACCAAAAACGACAAAAAACACTCACTTTTTACTCGTTTTTTTCTTGCCTATCTTATCCAGATTACGCAAGGTGATTTACCCCCCTTTGATTTTGGGCTAAAAACAAGGTTCAGCCGAAAAATCGAACTAAAAAAACCCGAAAAATGCCATATTTTTGAAAAATCCATCCCCCAAATCGAAATTTTTTTTGACGATTTTGATTGAAAAACCCTAAACCCTAAACCCTAAACAGCATCAAATGACCAGTCAGCCTTTGCCATGATTGGCTTCGTTGGACAGGAATTCAAATGCTCGAAATGGGATATTTTGAACATTAGAGAATTAGGATTTTGAATTTGTTTAGGATTTAGAGCTTAGGATTTAGGATTTGTTTTTTACCATTGTTACGGAATCGGCATATTCAACTCGGCAAGTACCTGCTTCATATCATCCCACACACGTTTGCGATTATCATCGGAATAGTTCCTCAAAAGATAGGCAGGGTGATAGGTTGGCATAAGTTTTATAGCTGTGCCGCTGGAAGTATAATATTCGTGGAACTCGCCTCGCAGCCGGCCTATCGGCTGATTGGTATTTAATAGTGTTTTCGCAGCAGGTGCTCCGAGAGTTACGATAATTTCGGGATTTATCAGCTCGATTTGTTTTTGCAGATATGGCAGACAGTTTATGATTTCATCGGGTTTCGGGTCTCGATTATTTGGCGGACGGCACTTTATAATGTTGCCTATCCAGACCTCGCTCCGCTGCAATCCCATTGCTTTAATGATTTTTTCGAGCAATTGGCCGGATCTGCCAATAAAAGGTATGCCTTTGGCATCTTCATCTGCTCCCGGCCCTTCGCCGACAAAAACGATTCGTGTATTTGGATTACCTTGGCCAGGTACAGCATTGGTTCGCAGTGAGCCGAGTTCGCATTTTTTGCATTGGCGGACTTGTTCGGCGATTTTTTCAAGCTCACCTGTCACGTTTTCTGCTGATGCATTTCTCCGCTGTGGTTTTATTATTGCTTCTTTGCCTTTCACTAAAACGCCATCCGAAAAAAACTCAGCCATTTCAAGATGTTGCTTAACAACTTTTTTTATGTTTATTTCTTTTTCCATTGCTGCTGATTGTAATGCCTGCTTTGGCGTTGGGCAATAAAAAAGGGCACTTCGAGAAAAAGTGCCCTTTGGAAAGCGTATTCGCAGCCGGATATTTTTTATACCAGCCCTTGAGCAAGCATTGTGTTTGCCACTTTAATAAAGCCGGCTATATTGGCTCCAGCTACAAAATCATTCGGGCAGTCGTACTCTTTTGCTGCTTCGCTGATGTTTTTGTAGATTGTAACCATAATACTTTTCAGTTCAGCGTCTGCCTTTTCAAACGTCCACGGAATCCGCTGACTGTTTTGTGCCATTTCCAGGCCGGATACAGCTACACCGCCTGCGTTGGCAGCTTTGCCCGGCAGGAACCAGACATCATTACTCTGGAATACTTCAACTGCTTCGGGAGTAGTCGGCATATTTGCACCTTCGCCAGCGGCAATGCAGCCATTTTTGACAAGTGCTTCTGCGCCGGCTTTGTCCAGCTCGTTTTGTGTTGCACAAGGCAGGGCAATATCGCATTTGACATTCCAAATACCGCTGCAACCTTCGGTGTATGTTGCGTTTTTGTGAATCTTCACATATTCCTTGATACGTTTTCTTTCGACCAGTTTGATTTGCTTTACGGTATCAAGTTTTATGCCGTCGGGGTCGTGGATGTATCCGTTTGAATCGCTGAGCGTTACAACTTTTCCGCCGAGCTGCTGAACTTTTTCAGTTGCGAAAATAGCTACATTGCCTGAGCCGGAAATGCTGACAGTCATATCTTTGAAGCTCTTTTTATTGTCTTTCAGCAATTCATCTACTATGTAAACCAGGCCGTAACCGGTAGCTTCGGTTCGCACGAGTGAGCCGCCCCAGTCGAGGCCTTTTCCGGTTAGAACGCCGGTGAATTCGTTGCGAATGCGTTTGTATTGGCCGAACATAAATCCGATTTCGCGTCCGCCAGTTCCAATATCTCCAGCTGGCACATCTGTATCAGGGCCGATATGGCGACAAAGCTCAGTCATAAAACTCTGGCAGAACCGCATAATTTCTGAATCACTTTTGCCCTTGGGGTCGAAATCTGAGCCGCCTTTTCCGCCGCCCATCATTAGCCCGGTCAGGGAATTTTTCAATACCTGCTCAAAGCCGAGAAACTTGATAATGCCAATATAGACGCTTGGATGCAAACGAATGCCGCCTTTATACGGGCCAAGCGCACTGTTGAACTCGATTCTAAATGCGCGGTTGACCTGAAAAGTTCCGCTGTCATCCTGCCAGGGTACGCGGAATATAATTTGTCTTTCCGGCTCGACCAATCGGTCAAGAATTTTGGCTTCTACATATTCGGGATGTTTTTCCAGAACCGGCTCAAGGGAGTCAAGTACCTCTTTTACCGCCTGATGAAATTCAGCTTCTCCGGGATTACGGCTCAATACCTGCTCGTAAACGGCTTGTGTAAAATGTTTAGTTGCCACTTGAATGACCTCCATTGAAAAAGTTGAAATTGTGCCTTTTTTCTGTGCCTTTTGACTAATGACCGGAATTTTTATTATTCCATAATCTGTTGTGCTGATAAGTGAAACTAATAATAAGACGGTAAATATGCTTGAAAAGCGATAACTAACGAGTATACTACCACTGATAGTTTAAGACAAGCGACAAAATTGTAATATAATGTATTAGAATAGTTAATAATGCACATAGAAACACTGAAAACATTTTGCGATTTGGCAGAGTTGCGCAGTTTTTCAAAGACAGCTGAAAAACATCTTTTGAGCCAATCAGCGGTTTCGCAGCAGATTGCGCAGCTGGAATTGGCACATAAATGCCAGTTTTTGGACAGAAAAAAGCGGCCATTGGGTCTTACTCACGCAGGCCAATTGTTTTATCACGCATGCAAAGATATTGTTGACAGATACAGCGAATTTACCAATAGTTTGAACGTTCTGAAATCTTCATCTGCCGGCAGAATCAATATAGCTGCTATTTTCAGTATTGGAATGCACTCTTTGCCAGATTACATCAAGAAATTTATGGTGAAATTTCCTGATATTAATGTCCACGTTGAGTATCTAAGCGCCGTAAAAATTTACGATTTGGTTCTCGCTGGCGATATTGATGTTGGCCTTGTAGCTGTGCCGCGAAGAGATAAGCGTTTTGATGTTTATAATTTTACAAATGAGCCGTTGGTTTTGGTTTGCAGTCCGAGACATCCTTTGGCCGGCGAAGAGCAGGTAGATGTTCACCGAATTCAGTTTGAGAGATTTATTGGTTTCAGCAGCGAAGTTACAACTCGCACCTGGATAGACGGCACTTTAGAGCGTTATAATATTGTGATTCAGCCGGTTATGGAATTTGACAATATTGAGACTATCAAAAGGGCGGTGGAGATAAATTCCGGCGTGAGCATTTTGCCCAAAACAGCGATTGTTCAGGAGCTTGCCGAGGGTACGCTGAAAGCTGTTAATTTTTCTAATGAGAATTTTGTCAGGCCGACTGGTGTTATTGTTCGCAGGGACAAAATTCTAAGCCCGGCTGCTCGATACTTTATAGATTTACTTCGCAAAAACAGCGATGGGAATTAATAGTATTATTCAAGTGTTATTCCCGCGCAGGCGGGAATCCAGAAAAACAGAATGACGTGGATTCCTGCTTTTGCAGGAATGACAAAGTGACAACCGCAATGTTTTATGCAGAGCAAGAATTAAGAATTAAAAACATTTAATGGTAATTTGTTATGGTAATTAAAGCAGTTATATTTGATTTGGATGGCACGATAACTCAGCCGTTCTTTAATTTTGGCGACATTCGTTTTGAGATTGGCTTGGCTGAAGATTCCACAACAATTCTCGAAGAGATAGAGAATATGCCGCCAGCCGAGCGAAAGCGAGCTGAAGAAATACTTAATTTTCACGAAAGCCAAGCTGTAGTCGAATCCAAATTGAATGTTGGCGCAGCCGAAACGCTTTCAACTCTTCGCAAATCTGGAATTCACATTGGAATTTTAACTCGTAATAAACGAGAGAATGTTTTTGCAATTGCCGAAAAGCATAACCTTGATTTTGATGCTGTTGTTGGCAGAGATGATGGCCCGCCGAAGCCGGACGGCTTTGGCGTATTGAAATTATGTGAGCAGTTTGGAGTAAAGCCGGCTGAAACGATTATGGTCGGCGATTATCTTTTTGATTTGCTTTGTGGAAGAGCCGCTGGTGCGATTTCAGTTTTGCTGGCCAATACGAAAGAGGCAGAAAATTTCACTGAGCATGCAGATTTTGTTATTGAAAGAATCGATGAAATACTTGAAATTGTTAATGGGCAGCAATTAGAAAAATAGAATGAATAAAAATATACTAATTAAAGGTACCTCTAAAAATGTCATTGCGAGGAGTGAAACGACAAAGCAATCTCTGTTATTGTTTCAAAGGCGAGATTGCTTCGCTGCGCCTTTCGACAAGCTCAAGACTTTGCTCGCAATGACAGAACGTATTTTTAGAGGTTGCATTAAGTTTACAGTTGTTGGTTTAGTGGTGGTTGGCATTTTTACAGCTGGCGGATGCGCAAAAAGTTTGGCTGCAGCGGAAACCAGAAAAGAAAAAGCAGAATTAAAATCATCAGTCGATTCAGTTTTGGAAAAACTAAACCATTCAGCTGAAAATCTAAAAAGCTATCAATGTAATATAGAATATTTATTTAGTCAGCCGCTCCTCGATTCGCAAACGCTGCGAGAGGGCGTTTTGTATTA
>JAGLSG010000093.1 GCA_023135865.1 Planctomycetota bacterium
GGCATTGGTTTTGGCAAAACACTTGAGCATAATCTTTTGCTTTTGCGCAATATTGATAGATTTGTTTCCAGCGGCTATTGTGTTTTAGTTGGCACGAGCAGAAAGAAATTTATTGGCCAGATTACCAGCAGAGAAAAACCATCAAATAGGGTTTTTGGAACTGCGGCTACGGTCGCTTTATGTGCTGCTGCCGGCGTTTCAATTGTCCGTATTCACGATATAGCTCAGATGGCTGATGTGGTAAAAATGGTTAATGCAATTACAGATTGAATTTCTAATTTGTATTAAGTGCGATTTTCATTGCCTGATCTGTATTTTTTACAAATTCAAATTTCAGGCCTTTTCTCGCTTCCTTTGGAATTTCAGGAACGTCTTTTTTGTTTCTGTCCGGCAGGATAACAGTTTTTATTCCAGCTTGTTTTGCAGCGAGCACCTTTTCTTTTAACCCGCCGATTGGCAGTACCAAGCCGCGCAGTGTTATTTCGCCTGTCATTGCAACATCTGGCCGAATCGGTTTTTTAAGCAGCAAAGATGTCAGCGACATAAACATTGCCACTCCGGCACTTGGGCCGTCTTTTGGTACTGCGCCCGCTGGAACGTGAATGTGGTAATCAAATTTGGTGAATTTTTCAGCGTCTATTTTGAGTTTTTTTGCATTTGCTTTTATTACTGAAAAGGCGGCTTGAGCGCTTTCTTTCATAACATCACCGATTTGGCCGGTCAGCAGCAGTTTTCCTTCTCCAGCCATTTTAGCTGATTCGATAAACAGGAGTTCCCCACCAACAGGCGTATAAGCAAGAGCCGTTGCAACGCCAGCTATTCCGGTTCTGAGGGCCAATTCAGATTCAAACTGTGCCGGTCCAAAAATTTTTGTCAGCTGTTTTTTGCCAATGGTTGCACGTCTTTGTTCTGATTTTGCTATTTTTGTTGCAACAGTTCTGCAGATTGCAGCTATATTTCTATCGAGATTTCGCACACCTGCTTCACGTGTATAACTTTGGATTGTTGTTAGTATTGCCTCATCTTTTATAGTCAGCTGGTTTTTATTTATGCCGTGTTCTGCCAGCTGTCGTGGAACGAGATATTTTTTTGCGATGCTGAGTTTTTCGATTTCGGTGTAGCCGGGCAATTCTATGATTTCCATTCTGTCGTTTAATGCCGGCGGAATCGGCTCAGTATAATTTGCTGTTCCGATGAACATCACAGCTGACAGGTCGAATGGTTCATCGAGATAATGGTCGTTAAAGCTGAAGTTTTGTTCAGGGTCGAGTACTTCGAGAAGTGCACTTGCCGGGTCGCCTCTGAAATCGCTTCCGATTTTATCCATTTCGTCGAGCATAAAGACCGGATTTTTACTGCCGCACTTTCTAAGCTCCTGCAAAATTCTGCCCGGCAAAGCCCCTATGTAAGTTCGCCTGTGCCCGCGAATGTCAGCTTCATCTCTTATTCCGCCGAGTGATATGCGGACAAATTTTCTTCCCATTGCCCTTGCTATGGATTTGCCGAGCGATGTTTTGCCAACTCCAGGGGGGCCTGCAAAGCAAAGTATCGGGCTTTTACCTGTCGGATTCAATTTTCGCACAGCGAGAAATTCGAGAATGCGTTTTTTTACTTTACGCAAATCGTAATGGTCTCGATTGAGTATTCGTTCAGCTTTGTTAATATCGAGCTGGTCTTTGGTTTGAACTGACCATGGCAATTCGCATATCCAGTCGAGATAAGTGCGAATAACACTGTATTCAGGAGAAGCCGGCGGAATTTTACTCAATCGGTCTAACTCCCGCATCGCTTCTTTCTCGACCTTTTTCGGCATTCTGGCTTTTTTGATATTTTTAATTAGTTGCTTTATTTCATCGCTTTGTCTATCACCTTTGCCAAGTTCAGATTGTATTGCCTTAAGCTGTTCCTGCAGAAAATATTCTCTCTGATTTTTATCGACAGATTCTCTTACTCTGCCCTGAATTTTATGGCTGAGTTCGAGAACCTCAAGTTGATTTGCCAGTTCGAATGAAATTTGCTCCAGCCGTTTAGCCGGATTTAGTTCTTCGAGCAGCTGCTGTTTTTTTGCAATATCAAGATTTAGATTAGCTGCTAAGAAATCTGCCAATGCAGATGGGTTTTCAATATTTTCCAGTAGTACCGAGGCCTCTTCCGGGACGTTATGGCTAAGTGCAATAACACGATTAGCAGTCTGACGAACGCTGACTATCAATGCCCGAAGTTTTTTTGTCATTTTTACACTTACATTGAGCATTTCCACAGCTGCTTTTAAGTATGGTTCTGTTGCTATTTTTTGCTTTATTTTGAATCTGCTTATACCGTGTACTACGATATGAACTGAGCCTTGTGGCATTTTTATGATTTTTAGAATTGAAGCCGCTGTTCCAACTGAATAGATGTCGTCAAAACCTGGCTTATCGGTTTCCGGATTTCGCTGTGTTACCAGGCCTATAACGGATTTATTTGATTTGGTTGCTGCCAGCAGACGTTTGCTTCTTTTTCTGCCTATAGCGAGAGGCGTGATTGTTCCCGGATAAGCGACGGCGTTTCTGATTGGCAAAATGCCGATGGTTTTCGGCAATTTGAATTTCTGATTGTTTTCGAAATTGCCTGTTTCTTCGTTGTTTAGATAGCGTTCAAGATCCGTTGCATCTTCGGTTATCATTTCTACCAGCCAATTATTGTTGGAAAACAGCGAATTTTCTAAATTATTTTTCATTTTCTTTAATTACCACTTATTACTTATTTTTTATTTTATGAGAACGAATGATACAGAATTAGTGGCTCGGCTGCAAATAGTAAATTATATTAGTTAGTGGCCTTAAATAAATTCGCTAAAAACGGCAAGTTATTGTTGTATTTGGTTACAATTTTTGATTTGCGATGGTGTTAATCGTGGGTTTTTTCCTGCTCAGCAAGATACGAGCTTCTCGTGAAGGGAGAGGACATAACCCAGCTAAATCCTTCCGAAATGGCTTTTTGTCTCCACCATTCGAATTTTTCAGGGGTTACGTATTCGAGGACTTCAAGAGAATTTTTTGACGGCCTTAGATATTGGCCGATTGTAATTCTATCACATTGGACGCTTCTCAAATCTTTCATTACTTGCTCGATTTCGCTTTGGGTTTCGCCCAAGCCCAGCATAATTGAGGATTTGGTTTGAATATTTTTGTAGCTTTGCTTTACCATTTTTAAAAGTTTCAAGGAATTTTCATAGTTTCCACCAGCTCTTGCTTTTGGGTATAGAGATGGAACTGTTTCAATATTATGTGCAAATACGAATGGCAGGGCATCTCCGAGAATTTTTATAGCTTGTTTTTCGCAGTTTCTAAAATCCGGCGTCAGTATCTCGAATTTCATTTTGGGGCATTGCTTTCTAACAGTATTGATGCAATCTTTGAAATGTTCAGCTCCGCCGTCCGGCAGGTCATCACGGTTTACGCTTGTGATTACGAGATATTTTAATCCCATTTTTTTGGCCATCTCAGCCAGTCGCTGCGGTTCAGTTTTGTCAGGCGGCAACGGCTTTCCGCTGGCTACTGAGCAGAATTTGCAATTTCTTGTGCAGATATTTCCAAGAATCAAAACCGTAGCCGTTCCCCTGTTCCAGCACTGGCCGCGATTGGGACAATTAGCATTTGTGCATATCGTCTCCAAATCAAGAGAATTTAATATCTTCTCTGTTTTGCTATAGCTTTCGCTTGCCGGCAGAGACCTTTTAAGCCACGATGGCAATCTTCGTGTTTTATTTTTTATTTCGTTTTTCATATAAAATGTTTTTTGAGTAGCTGCGATAATTTTTCTTTTACTTTGCTCATCGAGTTTTGTTCGCCTGTTTCTTTTATTACAGATGTCATTTTTATATTATCAAGACCGCAGGGCGTTATGAAATCAAAAATACCTAAATCATTTTGAATATTTATAGCCATCCCGTGACAAGTTACAAATTTTGAGATGCGAACGCCAATAGATGCGATTTTTTTTGTGCTGACCCACAATCCCGGATACCCTTTTTTTCTTTGGCTGCAAACGCCCAATTCAGCCAATAGTTCCATTCCCACTTCTTCCAGTTTTCTAACGTATTCGCTAATGCCAAGTTTTAGTTCCTGCAGATTCAAAATTGGGTAAAGAACCAGTTGACCCTCATTATGTGCCGTTACGCCGCCGCCTCTTCTGCTTTGGATGATGTCGATATTTTTTTGTGCTAATTCTTCAATATTTAGTTTTAATTTATTTGCACTTTGCCTTGCTCCAAATGTTATTACCGCCGGGTGTTCAACAATCAAAAAAGTATTTGTCGTTTTGCCGGCATATTTTTGGTCTCGCAATTTGTATTGTAGCTGCAATATCTGGCTATAGTCAGCAAGTCCGCAATCGAGGATTTGCAGGTCGGAAAATTCACTTTTCTGGGTTGCAGTCGGCATAGTGATTTTTTACTGTAAATTATAAGCATTTCCGACTGCCTCAGCCAGCGTTTCTGAAACGGTCGGATGTTGAAAAATTATGCCTGGCATATTTTCTTGCTTAGTGATTAACACAGTTGCCGTTGCTATTAATTCGGCTGCCTGGTCTGCCACTATTGTTATTCCTACGATTTTACCTGCTGATTTATCGATTATAACCCGCACCTGGCCGGTGGTTTGATTGTTTGTATTACTTTTTCCGTTTGCTTTGAAGAACGCTTTGCCGATAACTATTTTTAATCCTTCTTCTTCGCAGGTGTTCTGGCTTTTGCCAACGGATGCGATTTCGGGAAAAGTATATACTGCTCGCGGGATTAACGAATAATCGCCTATTTTTTTATCGCCACCTGTTGCATTTTCTGCGGCCACTCTTGCCTCAGCGAAAGCTCCGTGCGCCAGATAAGTTGTCCCAACCACATCTCCTATTGCGTATAAGCCAGGAGTATTGGTTTCCATTTTTTCATTAACCGCTATAGCTTTTCCGTTTGTTTCCAGTCCCAGTTTTTCTATAGTTTCTTTGCTGACAGCCGGCCTTCTTCCAACTGCAACCATTACTTTTTCAGCTTCTATTGCTTGGCCGTTTGCGAGTGTTACTTTTGCGGGGCTTGTGGCTTTGTCAATTGAAGCTGCTTTCTGGTTTACGAGGATTCTTATGCCGAGTTTTTTTAGTTCATTTTCTATAATTTGGCCGACCCATCTATCTTCGGTTGGTATTAGTTGCGAGAGTGCTTCTATAATTGTTACTTTTGTTCCCATTACTGCGTAAACGCAGGCCAGTTCGCAGCCGATAGCACCGCCGCCTACGACTATCATTGCTCGTGGTATTTCCGATAGCGAAAGTGCTTCTTTGCTGCTGATTACAGTTTTGCCATCAAATTTCATAGCTGGAATTTCGATTGGCTCTGAGCCGCAGGCAAGGATTATTTTATCTGCTTCGATTTCAGTTTGTACGCTATTGTTTTCAATTTCTATTTGGCCGGGTGCGGTGATACTTGCTGCTCCCTGAATTATTTTAATTTTGTATTTTTGCAGTCGAGCTGTCATTCCATTGGCGAATCCGGCTACTATTGCATTTTTTCTTTCCTGTATTTTTTGCCAATTGGGCGCAGCTGTTTCAATGTCAATTCCCATTATTGCTGCATTTTTTGCCATCAGCAGAGTATGAGCTGAGGCGAGCAGTGCTTTTGACGGAATGCAGCCCCAGTTAAGACAGGTTCCGCCGATTGTTTCTTTTTCGATAATTGATACGGACGCATTTTTTTGTGCGCATTTTATTGCTGCTTCGTATCCGCCCGGGCCGCTTCCGATTACTGCTATATCAAATTTTTCAGCCATAGTTTCTGCCTCACTTTTTTTATAACAATTGTTTTACAAT
>JAGLSG010000094.1 GCA_023135865.1 Planctomycetota bacterium
GGAATAATTAGAATAATTTGAAGCGCTATAATTAGGGGCAGTTATCTATTTATTTTTTGGCGAATGCATGATAGTTTTAACAGGAGGAGTAGAATTAGATGAAAAGAAACAAAAAATTATTGGTAGTTTTATGTTGCTTTGTAGTTTTGGTAGTAAGTTTGTTTGCATATGTCAGTTATGCACAGGAGCAAAAACAGCAGGAAGTTGTAATTTATACTTCACTCGATAAAGTTTTCAGCCAGCCGATACTGGATTTATTTGAAAAAGAAACCGGTATAAAAGTTCTGGCTGTTTACGATTCTGAGGCAACCAAAACCACTGGCCTTGTCAATCGCCTTATCGCCGAAAAAAACAGTCCGCGAGCAGATGTTTTCTGGAACTCCGAGACCGGCAGAACAATAGTCTTAAAACAAAAGGGTGTATTAGCTAAATACGTTTCACCTTCAGCGGCTGATATTCCTGCTACATTCAAAGATAAAGACGGTTTCTGGACGGGCTTTGCCGCTCGCTGCAGAATCCTTATATATAATACCGATTTACTCAAAAAAGAAGATTTGCCAAAATCTATTTTCGAGCTGACAGAATCTAAATGGAATGGCAAAGTTGCTTTTGCTTATCCATTATTTGGTACAACAGCTACGCATTCAGCGGCTCTGTTTGCCTATCTCGGTGATGAAAAAGCCAAAGCATATTTTGAAGCTCTTAAAGCCAATAATGTTATGATAACCGATGGTAATGCTTCTGCTCGCGACCGCGTTGCCGATGGCACTGTATCGATTGGTTTTACCGATACGGACGATGCCTTCGTTGCAATTGAGCAGGGTCGGCCTGTAGATATTATTTGGCCGGATAAGGAGGGCATAGGAACGCTTCTAATCCCAAATACAGTGGCACTTATTAATAACGGTCCGAACTCCGAAGCCGGCAAAAAATTCATAGATTTTGTTTTGAGCCCCAAAGTCGAGGAGTTATTAGCATCTTCCGAGGCAGGCCAGATACCATTGCGTTCATCTATTAAGCGGCCGCCGCATGTCCCTACTCTCGATAAGGTAAAAGCAATGGAAGTGGATTACGAAAAGGTAGCTGACCTGATGAAGCCAAGCGGTCGTTTCCTCCAGAAATTATTTGTCAGATAACTGCGGTTAACTTAGAGAGGACTCAATGGTTTTTCGCAGATACCCTTTATCTTTATACGCTGGTGCCTTGATTATATTTGGCCTTACCGCCATATTACCTGTTGGTTATATGGTGTGGCAATTAGTCATTGGCTTAATCGGCCAACAGGCAAGTGTAACAAGTGCAATTGTTGATGGCAGGCAGCTGGTCTTGCTTGGCCGAAGTATTGTGATCGCATTGTCGGCTACTCTTGTAGCTGTTGCGATTGGTCTTCCGGTTGCAATTATTCTTGCTGCAAAAGATTTGCCTTTTAAAAAGTTCTTTTATTTTTTGGTATTCATTCCTGCTTTAATACCATCTTATGTCATGGCCGGTGCCTGGATACACCTGCTCAGTCCTGCTGGTTTTATTAACAAAGTGTTAATCAGTTTTTTAGGGCAGTCTGCAACACTGACGGTTTTTTCAACGGCTGGTTGTGCGTGGTGTCTTGGAATTTCTTTTTTTCCGGTGATAGCTGTAATTGTTGCTACGGGTCTGTCTGAAATAGATGGTGGTATTGTAGATGTAGCTCGTTTATCTACCAATCGATGGGGAGTATTTAGATATTCTATTTTGCCACAGATATTGCCTCATCTGGCAGCTTCAGTTTGCCTGGTAATGATATTTGTCTTGGCTCAATATGGAGTTCCATCGCTTTTAGGGATTAATACTTATCCTGTTGAGATTTTTGCACAATTTAGTGCATTCTATGATGATACAGCAGCAGTTGCCACGGCTTTGCCGTTAATAGTCCTTGTTGTATTTTTAATCTTTTTGCAGCGATGGATTATGCGAAGCCATGACTATGTTCGTATCGCGCCGAGCAGTGAAACGGATAATCCGATAAAGATGAAGAAGCTAAAATATTATGCTATGGGATTTTTGATAACGCTGTTTGTTGTAATTGTGGTTTTACCTTTTTTAAGTGTGATAGCTTATACTGAAAGTTTTGCCAATATTTGGCAGACATTACGTTCTTTCAGTGATTGTATTGCGACCACAAGTTTGTTGGCGTTATTGGCAGCTGTTATTTCTACGGCAATTGCCTTCTTTATTGGAGATTATCTGGTTCACAACCGTAATCGTTTCTCAGGAATACTCGACACTTTATGTTGGTTGCCGATTGCCATTCCAGGCACTATAATCGGATTGGGATTGATTAAACTGAGTAACAATATCCCTGTTTTACATAGGGATTCGTTTGGTGTTTTGCTTTTATGTGCTTATGTCGGAATGTTCAGTGCCTTTTCAATCCGTATTTTTGAAGCGGCTAACAGGCGAGCCGACCCGAATGTAGCTGAGGCTGCTGCGATGGATTGTTGTCGATGGTATCAACGTCTGCTGCACATTGATATGCCAATCCATTCGGGAGCGATAGCTGTTTCGATGATTATTGTTTTTGTTTTAGTGCTTGGCGAGCTAAATGCTACTGTGCTCTTGATACCGCCGGGCAAGGCAACTTTAGCCGTGTCGATTGACAATCTGCTCCACTACGGTGCTAGTGCCACGGCTTCTGTATTATGCTTGATAGAAGCAGGGCTTGTCATCATTGCAATTGTGTGTGCTTTATTTGTATTAAGAGTTTCCAGGAAAATTCTGAAATGAAATATACGAAGTATATAATGGTAGTTTTTGGTTTGGCAGTTTTGTTATTGATTGGATTTATGTTTAAGATGCCTTCTGCCAACATAGAACCGCAGAAAAAGATAGCATTAGATGATACGCATATCTATATAACCTGGGACACTATGGAATTTGACAAATGCGTGGCTGCTTGGCTTATTGTTAGATTCATCGATAAAGATGCTCAATTCAAATTCATACCTGTGGGCAGTGAGCCTGTAGACGGTATACCTTTTGATATTCCGGGAGCTGCATGGTCACGCAAACATCGCAAATGTACATCTCAGTGTATTCTGGAATCTATTGATGATACGGATATCGCAGTAGAAGCAATTGTTTCCATGGCAGGCAAGGTAGAACTTAACTTTTGGCAGCTGTATCGCTGGCCGAAAGCTCAGAAATGTTTTTATGAAGTGAAAGATATTACAGATAAGGCCGCTGTTCCCATAGAGTGTTTTGAGAAGACACGTTCTTATTTTGATATGCTTTATAGTGGTTTTAAAAATGTTAAGGATTTTTTAAAGGAGTAGGGTAAATGAAAAGGAATTTGATTAAATGGGTTTTATTGATATTAGTTGTTTTGTTGTCAGTTGGTTCGGCACAAGCTCAGCAGAATCATTGCGAAGTTCCGGATGTCGGACTTCTATCTCCGAATGAATTTAAAACGAAAATAAGTTTAACTCATGTCTGGCAGGGTGCTGTCGGTGGTGTTAATACGAAAAATAGTGACCGTACAACGGGTTTGTATGATTTAGATTTGTATTATCTGTTTAACGCTCAGGAATCTGAAAATAATGATGGTGACTATTTGTTGTTTTGTGTTTCAACGCAGGCTGCATTTGGCAATGGTATAACCACCGATAAAGTTGGCGGGCCTTTTGAACTCAATGAAAATGCAAAGGGTAATTTGGATTTCATTGTTGATAAGGTATTTGCTGAATTCACCCTTAGCGATAGATTATTTACGGTTGATATTGGTAAAATAGACCTTGAAGATTTTTTTGATACCTCCGCAGTAGCAGGTTGCGAAAAAAGTCAATTTCTTGCACGGCCGCTGTTAAAAAATGAGACAATTCCTTTTCCGAGCAAAGGTCTTGGCATAAGAGCTATATTTGAGCCGAGTGACTTCTGGTATGTTCAAGTTGCCATTGCTGATGCCCAGGCCGATAAGCGAGAGACCGGTTTTAAGACAACTTTTTGCAATGAGGATTATTTTGTTTCTATGGCTGAAATAGGCATAAGGCCTAACTTTTTTAATATGCCCGGAACCTACAGATTTATTATTTGGTATGACCCTCAGGATAAAGCTTATCTTGATGGCAGTGGGAGTACAAAGAGAGACGATTTGGGCTTTGCATTAAGTTTTGATCAGAAAATAAGCAAAAAAACGACGGTTTTTTGCCGTTATGGCTGGGCTGACGACAAGGTCAATTCAACTGAAGATTTTGTGAGCGTGGGAGGTCAAATCGAAGGTTTGATTGAAGGCAGAGACAAGGATGTATTTGCCATTGGTTACGCACATGGTCTTCGCAGTCCAAAAGGTCTTGCAAGTAACGAGAAACGCCAAATTGATTTGATTGAGACTTACTATGCGGTCAAAGTAAATGATAATATCAGTATTACCCCAAATATACAATTTGTGATGGATCCCGGTGGCTTGACAAAAGAATCGCCTGCTACAGTATTTGGTTTAAGATGCAGAGTTAAATTTTAAGGAAGTTCAATTGTAATGGCAGGAGTATCACTTAAAAATATAACTAAGGTTTTTGATGGGAAAGTTACAGCTGTAGACAATGTAACTCTTGATGTTGCTGATCGGGAATTCATGGTGATTGTCGGCTCCAGTGGCTGCGGTAAGAGTACTACATTGCGGATGATAGCCGGTCTTGAAGAACCTACGTCGGGAATGATTGCGATTGATGGCAGGGTGGTTAATCGCATACCACCTAAAGACCGTGATATAGCTATGGTATTTCAAAATTATGCTTTGTATCCACATATGACGGTCTTTCAAAATATGGCCTTCGGACTAAAGCTTCGTAAATGCCCTAGGGCGGAAATAAATAGACGAGTGCAGGAAGCTGCAAATTTACTTGGTATTGAGCAACTGCTTGACAGGAAGCCTAAAGCTCTTTCCGGCGGCCAGCGTCAGAGAACTGCGGTAGGAAGAGCCATTGTCCGAAATCCAAAGGTTTTTCTGTTTGATGAGCCGCTGAGTAATCTGGATGCTAAATTGCGATTGGCTGCTCGCGTAGAATTAAAATCTTTACATAAAAGATTACAAACTACCACGATATATGTTACGCATGACCAGGCCGAGGCGATGACTCTGGGTGATCGAATCTGTGTAATGCATAATGGTGTGATTCAGCAGTTTGCGAGGCCTATGGATGTTTATAACCATCCGGTAAACAGATTTGTAGCCGGCTTTTTGGGTTCTCCTGCCATGAATTTTTTT
>JAGLSG010000095.1 GCA_023135865.1 Planctomycetota bacterium
GCTCTAACCAGCTGAGCTACGAGCCCGAATAACAACTCAAACATTAGCCGTTATCACTAACACCTGTTCGGCGTTCGGTTATACTTATAAAATTAATAAAGAGCAACAAAAAAACCGCTGCTTAAAACTGTCAGCGGCCTTTAGGCACGAACGTTCAATTGTTCGCTAACAATTCAGAGCAAAAAAACACAAGTTGTCAAATTTATCTGCAACCGGTTCTTTTCTTTCTTATCATTGCTAATCGCTATTATCTGTGTTAATAACCACAGCATAGCAACGCAGTTTATTCGGATATAGCTAACCAGTCAAGGGTATTTATTTTATTTTTTTATTATTTTTTTCTGCAACCCCAAATCACATTGACTATTACCTCAAATCTTGCCCATTTGTTCTTCGATTTGCTCGAAAATAAGCTGTTTTGCATTTTCCATTGGCCCGGGCAAATGAACGCCTGAAGCCATTGTGTGGCCGCCGCCGCCAAATTTGGAAGCGATTTTGCGAACGTCCACCGCTGCCGTACTTCTAAGCGAGCATTTTATTCTGCCGTCTTCTAATTCCACGAATAAAGCTGCCACTTCTACCGTATTTATCCGCTGGCATTCATTGATTAAACTTTCTGTATCCTTATGCGTTGCACCGGTTCTGTCAAAATCAGCTTGTAATAAATGCTGCGATGCGTATCTGCCGCCAAAATGCAGCTCAACGGTATTTAACATCGCAACCATCAGCTCGAAACGCTCTGCGGTAAAACTGTTGTACAGATTATGATAGATTTGTGAGGGCTTTACACCAACTGCAATTAATTCGGCAATGGCTTGATGAACTCTACTGTCGGTATTATTGAACCGGAACCAGCCAGTGTCGGTTGCAACCGCTACGAAAATTGCCTGTGCGATTTTTTCATTTATTTGCCAGCCGGCGTATTTTATAAAATCAAAAATAATCAAGCCGGTCGCCGCCGCCGAAGTATCTACCAATTCAAGCGTTCCAAAACCATCGCCGGTTATGTGGTGGTCGAAAACGAGAACCGGTTTATCAGCTTGCTTTATAACTTCCGCCAATTTCGATAATTGGTTATTGCTATTAACGTCAGCGAGTATAATCAAATCCCACTCGCCGAGTTTTTCTTTTTTTAATGTTTCAATAGGAACATTTTCGCCGAGAACTAACGGCTTTTCATCGAAGAGAAATTCGTACCATTTCGGCGATTCTGAAGGCAGCAGGATTTTTGCGTTCTTTCCTTGCGCTGCAATTGCATCAGCTATTGCTACTACTGAACCACACGCATCGCCGTCTGGCCGAATATGCGTTGTGATTAAAATATTTTCTGATTTCTCAATCAACTCAACTGCTTTTTGAAAATCACTGGCTTTAAGCATACTATACCTTTGCTGAATGTCTTAATTCCGTCCCTATTCTCTCAGCGAGGAACATCTTCAAGAGAGATTGATAAGGCACATCTCTTTTGTTGGCGAGAAGTTTCAATTCTTCCAGCATCATTTCAGGAAGCCGAATCGAGATTGCTTTGACTGAGGGCTTCAAATTCGGCAGCGTCATTCTTTCGGCTTTATTCCAGTTCAGATAGTCGGTAGAGTCATGTTTACTCCAGAACTCTCGCTCCTGGTCTTCACTTTTGAATTTCGGTATACGTTTATTGGTTTTCTTCATAACTTTTCCTCTCTTTTTGACTCATATCCCTTGCTGATATTACTCGGACAAAATTTCTCCTGAATGTAAAAGCAACAAAAAGCAACCTTTTGTCATCTGTTTGTCCCAGAGCATAATACCTTTTTTCTTTTTGAGAATGCTTTAAATCCTCAGCAGCAACCACTGGCTGATTAAAAAACATCTGTTCGCATTCAACCGGACTCACTTTATGCTTAAGCCAGTTCTTTTCGATATTGCCCTTATCCCACTGAAATCCTGTGCAATTCAATAATTTTTTTATGTCATCCATAACAACCCAAAGTATATGATAGTCATATACACCTGTCAAATGAATTTTTTGAATAAATCGACTGCTTTTTGAAAATCCATTACTCTCATTCTAATTTAACCCTCATTTACATTCGGGTCTCTGTCTCTCTAAATCCCCCTCTGTTTTTCCAAATTCCATCATTCTTCCCTGCCGGTTTTTAACATAATTAACCGCTAACGCAAGTTTTTCTGCATCCCATATATATTTTGTACTACCGTGTTTTGTCCAGTACTTTTTAATCGCACTCTCTTTTCCAACGAGCCTTAATGCTCTTGTCGCATATCTTTTGAATTTCAGCATCATTTCTTCCGGCTTTTGATTGCCGCTCACAACTATATGAATGTGATTGCTTCTAACGTGCACTGCATGTGCATGCCAGTTTTCAAATCGACACACATCCAGTATCGATTCCAGCGATATTCTTCTCTGGTCTTTACCCAATTTTACCGGACGATTTTTGAGTTGTGCCGATTCGCTTACATTTAATGTTTTATTCCAGCTGACAAAATCCTGACCAAACTGATTTCGTTCTTTGTTGACACTGCCTCTTTCATCACCATGCAACCATGTTCCATATGTTGTGAATGTTATCAGATATGCAATCGGAGAATTCATTTTATATTTCGTTCCAATCAGAGCGTAGTGTCAAACAACAGAGCCCAAGTGTCAACGCAGGGCCTACTTATCTAAAATCTTTTTTGCCTTTTCGCAGTCTTTGACAATTTGTAATGACAGCTCTTTTTCACTGCCGAATTTTTGCTGGCTGCGAATTCGCCCAACAAAATCTATTGCCAAATACTTATTCCGTAAATCATCAACCGACTCAACCAATATATGTGCTTCCACAATCGACTCAGCATCAATTCCGAGCGTTTCGGCTCGGCCAATACTGAGCGCAGCGGGCAAAGTATCTTTTATTTTTATTTCACAAACATCGTTTTTCGTTTCGCCAATTTGAACACGCCCTGCGTAAACACCCTCAGCCGGCACAATCTGCTGAACCGATTCAATATTTGCCGTTGGAAAACCAAGCTGTTTTCCTTTGCCTTTGCCAGCTACGACTTTTCCGAGCAACCGATAAGGCCTGCCAAGGCCAATAGCTGCGTCAGCCACATTTCCACTTTCAAGCATATTGCGAATTAGAGTACTTGAAACCAGAACACTCTGGCCAATTGAAAATTTCGCATTCTTCGATTCGACCACAACCACTTCAAAGCCCTTTTCTTTTCCAAGATTATAAAGTGTGTAAACGCTTCCGAGCCGCTGGCGGCCAAAATTGAAATTTTCACCCTCAACCACCACAGCCGGCCTGATTTTATCCATCAAAAATTTATCAACGAAATCTTCCGGCGAAAGTTCCAGCAATTCGCGGCTGTCTCGCAGAACAATTAGTAAATCAATACCAAGACGAAAAAGTAAATCCGCTTTCATTTCCAGCGGCGTTAAAACGCCCGGCGATTTTTCCGGATGCAAAATAGCCACCGGATGCGGCTCAAATGTCATAGCTACTAATTCAGCGCCGCTTTGCACTGCGGCCTGCTTTGCAGTTGTAATAATTTCGCTATGGCCGATGTGAACGCCATCGAAATTGCCGATAGTCAGCACGCTATGGCTTTTAACACTTTCAAGTCCTGATATTGTATCTATAATTTTCATACAGCAAAAAACCATTAAATGACGATTGTAAATAATGAAGTCAGCGTATAGAATACCCTCTTAAGGGGAAATGACAATCGATTTTTTGTAACTGATGGTTTTGGAGCGGAGCGTTGTATGCCTTTTCGTGATATAACTAAAAACATCCTATCTGAGCTGAGAGCACATGCGCCATTTACCATATTCGGTGCTTTTACAGGAATAATCTGTATGCTGCTCTTCAAGAACATCAGCCACGAGGCCAACCAGAAACTTTTTACCATATTTCACCCCTGCCATGTGGTATTAAGTGCAATGGTGACAGCTTCGCTGTTTCGGCTCTATGAAAAGAAGACAAGTTTTTTAATCGTACTGCTCGTCGGCTACATCGGCTCAATTGGCATTGCCACACTAAGCGATTCTGTGATACCATTTCTCGGCGAGAGCATACTTGGCGTATCGGTTCCGGCACATAGCGAGCATCCTCTCCACGCAGAAGAACACACAGAAAAAACAGCCATTGAGGAAGAACATCACAAATTAAATGAGCACGATGAAAGTATCAGGCACAGGATTCACATCGGCTTCATTGAGGACTGGTACATTGTCAATCCAGCTGCGATACTTGGTGTATTGCTCGCATTTTTCCTGCCGCACACAAAGTTTCCGCACGCCGGCCACGTACTCATCAGTACATGGGCTTCTTCTTTTCACGTTTTAATGAATACCCACAGCGACATAAGCACGATAACATTTATTGGAATTTTTATTGTGCTGTTTCTTGCTGTCTGGCTGCCCTGCTGCGTCAGCGATATTGTCTTTCCGATGCTGTTTGTAAAGTCCGGCGAAAAACCGCTGCATTCACACTAAAGGATTTAATTCAAGATTATGAAAATGTATCCGTTAAAATTTAAGCCAATTTACAAAGAGCGGATTTGGGGTGGTTGCAAACTGCGTTCCTATTTCAACAAAGATTTCCCTTCAAATATAAACATCGGCGAGAGCTGGGAACTGGCGGATTTGCCCAACGATAAATCCATCATTGCAAATGGCGAACTCGCCGGCCAAACCATCGCAGAAGCTATTGCACAATATCCGAAAGAGATAACCGGCGATGCGAATTTTTCCGGACAGTTTCCGCTGCTGCTCAAACTGCTCGATGCTGAAGAAAAACTAAGCGTTCAGGTTCATCCCGATGAGCAGACCTGCCGGCGGATGGGAAAGGGCGAGCCGAAAACCGAATGCTGGTACATAATCGCCGCCAGCAAAGGTGCCGTGATTTACAAAGGACTAAAAAAAGGCGTAACAAAAGAGCAGTTCGCAAAATCGATAGCCGACGGCACTGCTGCTGATTTACTCAATAAAGTTCCCGTAAAAGCCGGCGAATGTCATTTTATTCCAGCCGGAACCGTCCACACTATCGGCGCAAATAATATGATAGCCGAAATTCAAACACCGTCGGATACAACTTATCGCGTTTTTGATTTCAACCGCACCGACGCTGCCGGCAATCCAAGACAACTCCACATTGAAGATGCCTTAGAGAGTATTAATTTTGACATTGACAGCAGCGAGCTTCCTGTAACAACATCCGGCCATTTGGTTGACAGTAAAGATTTCAAAATAGACAAAGCCGAGCAGCCGAAAAATTCTAAGATTTCTATTTTGCCCAGCCAAATGAAAATTTATGTATTCATTGATGGTATTGGAAAAATTTTCGAAACCCAAAAAGATAAGACTGATTTTAGCGCCGGTGATTGCGTATTGATTCCGGCTGAATATGAAGGAACTATGCAATTTATAAGCGACACCAAATATTTAATTATAACTATTTAATCGATTTTTTAAGAAACAAACTAATGGTAGAAATGTCATTGCGAGCGAGGCGAAGCAATCTAAAAATAAGTTATATTATTGTTTTACTACTGGCGGCTGTTCTTTACGTATCGACTTGTGCAGGCGGCGTTCTCTGGCAGGACAGCGGAATGTTTCAATACCGCATATTGCACAACGACATCCAAGGCAATCTTGGCCTTGCCCTTTCGCATCCGCTTTACCATATAATCGGGAGCGGATTTAAATACATTCCATTCGGCGATTTGGCATTTAAGGTAAATTTAATCTCAGCAATTTTCGGCGCATTTACAATTGCGAATCTTTTTTTACTTTTACGATTATGGCTCGGCAAAATTCTGCCAGCCGCCCTTGCAGCCGTTACACTGATGCTTTCACATACGCTCTGGCTGCATTCAACAATTGCCGAATGTTATACACTTTACACTGCCCTTCTAATTGCAGAATTGATAATGCTTTTGCAGTATGAAAAAACCAAACGAATATTATTTTTATATTTACTGGCAGTTTTCAACGGCCTCGCCATTGCCAACCATATGTGGGCTTCGTTGGCCTTTGCGTGTTACTTTGTGTTTTTAATTACGCTGCTTATAAAAAAACAAATCAACTTAAAGCATATTTTTTTGATGGCTTTTTTCTGGATTATAGCAGCGATGCCTTATGAATATTTGATTATTAAAAACATTATTCAGACCGGCGATTTGGGTGCTGTAATATCATCTGCTCTGTTTGGCAACGGCTGGGAAAAAACCGTTCTCAATAGTTCAATTTCAAAAAAACTCATCGTAGAAAATTTCCTGCTTATGGCTTATAATTTTTCCACGCCTAATATCTTATTTTTCTTCTCCGGTCTTTACGGCTTAAAGAAATTATCACCAAGCCGCAGCTTTGGAAATGTTCTTTTGGCGATGCTGATTCTTTTCTTTGTTTTTGCTTTTCGCTACACGGTTCCGGACAGATACGCATTCTTCTTGCCTTTCTATTGTCTGACCGCAGTACTCGTTGGTGTTGGCTTTGATTTACTCTTTTCCAGCTGTCGCAATAAAATTTCGATTTCGCTTGTTTTTATTTTCGCCCTGCTGCCAATAGCAAGTTACTTTGCAGCCCCTGTCATAGCTGAAAAAATAAATTTTAATATCTCCACAAAAAGACAAATCCCTTTCCGCAACGATTATAAATGGTTTTTGCAACCGTGGAAAACCAACTGCAACAGCGCAGAACAATTTGCAAATGAGGCATTTAAGACAGTTGAAGAAAACGCAGTTATTTATGCTGACGGCACAACTGTATATTCACTTTTGTATGCTCAGGAAATTCGGAATCAGCGAAATGATGTCAGCATTATATCATTTCATCCGAAAAGAAAAAACCCGCTTGTTTTTAACGAAGAAACAGTTCCCGAATTACTAGAGCAAAAAACTGTTTATGTGGTTTCACCTAAAAAAGGATATTGTCCGCAATTTTTGCTCGAGCAATATGAATTTGAGCAAATCGGCGTACTCTGGAAAGTTAACAAAAAATAATAATCAATTATTTATGGATTGCCCCGCGAAAACCTTCCATTTTCAGATAGCCCTTTTTCCAAATCACAAAAGCAGAGACAAGAAAGACCAGAACATATACAACAGCGGCATATTTTGTTCGTATCTGACTCATCACAACGCCGATTGCAGCATAAGTACCGGCAAGCACATAACAAATCGCAACTGTTTTTTTGAGCGACATTCCCCTATCGAGCATCTGGTCGTAAATATGTCCTCGGTCTGAAACGAACAGCGGCCGATGATTCAGCAATCGCCTTACCATCGCCACAGCCGTATCAAGAATCGGCAAACCGAACACAATAATCGAAGCCATCCACCATCTCGGAATGAACTCAGCAAATAAAATCATTATTGCAGCTATAGTGAAGCCAAGCAGCATACTTCCTGCATCTCCCATAAATATTTTCGCAGGATGCCTGTTGAACGGCAAAAAGCCAAAGACACTTCCAACAAGGCCGCAACAGATTATAATTCGCACCGGGTCGCCCGTTTCACTAAAGCCCCACGTTGCGAGATGTACCGAAAGCAGCAGCATCGCAAGTGTGATTATTGCCGTTACTCCTGCACAAAGTCCATCGAGGCCATCGAGAAGATTCAGTGAATTCGTCGCTCCGAGTACAAAAAATACCACAATAAAAACTTCCAATAATTTTTCAATACTGCCAGGCAACTGCAAATTCAATATGCCGGATATAAAATTCAGGTTTGGTACAACTCCCGCCAAAAGCAAAACAACAGCAGCGAGACAACAGCCGAGAATTTTTTGAAGTGGCTTAATATCGAATATATCGTCGGCCAGCCCGACAAAACAGGCCACCGCTGCTCCAGCCAAAATTCCTAACAGCCATTTAATCGCCGCAGCCGAAAACCCTTCACTTCCAAGACAGGCAATACCTGCGAGCACCCCTACAGTCAAACCAATCAATATGCCGACTCCGCCGAGATAGGCAACCGGCTTTTTATGTGTTTTTACTGTTGCATCAGGTTTATCAACAATCCCGAATTTCAGGGCGATTTTTTTGCACAAAAAAGTAGCCGCCAGCGAACCTGCAAAAGCTGCCAATAGAACCGGCCAAAATCTGAGTACCCACGTAATTGGCCTTGCCGGCCCTATTATATCATCAAATATCATCATTGCTGTCATCCCGTTTTGCATTTTATTTTTTACAGCCAAACTTCTGCATCGTATCGCAGCATCGTCAAGCCGTCTTTGAAGCCATCAAATTTAATCTTTGGTTTTTTGCCTGCCATTTCTCGCAGGAGCCATTTCGGGAAATTCGCACCTGCCTTTATTGACAGCGGCACACCTCCGCCAAATCGCGGATTTACTTCGATAAATTTCATCCGGCCATCCTCGGTTAGAAACAGCTGCAAAGTTATAATTCCCGGCCCAGCACAGAGAATTTCAACAAGACGTTTTGCTTCAGCCATAATTTTTTTATTTTTTATTACCTGCCCTTTGCTGACTTCGCCAGCCCTTACTTCAACTCGTTTTCGCGGAACAATACACCGAACCTGCATATCAAAATCAACATATACATCGCAGGTATATTCATCTCCCTTGACAAATTCCTGGCAAATACAGTTTGGAACTTTCTTAGCAAAAAATGACAACTCTTTGCGATTATGCACAACGACATTTCCTCTCGCCGCATAACCATCCCACGGTTTCAGGAAACACGGCCAATTGAATTTTGTCTTTGCAAGTGCCGCCTTCGTACTAATTGTAACCGGCGTATCAAAACCATTTTTTATTAGAAACCGATATGTTTTTCTTTTGTCCTGACAAATACCAACAACCTCTTCATTTGAAACAAGGACACAGCAGCCAATAGCTGCAAATTTTGTTTTATTTCTCGCCAGCAGCTTCAAATCCAAATCAACCGTTGGAACCAGCAATTTTACATTGTTGCTTTTTACAATGCTTAAAATTTGGTTTATGTAATTACGATGCGTTGTTGGTTTTACGATGAATTTTTTATCGCATAATTGCAAAGCTGAGCTAAACTCAGTTGTATCAGTTCCAAAAAAGGAAGCATTTATTTTCAGCTGCTTTGCCGCCTTTTGAAAACTTTTCAGCAGCGAAACCCGTCTTCCGATGCAGGTAAACAACACCCCGAAATTTGCTGTTTTAGATTTTGATTCAGCCATTTATTTTATCTATTTCATTTGGTTGTTCTGTTTTTTCAACGAGCTACAACTCTTTAATACTAAATCGTTTTCTGCGTATAGTCAAATGTTTTGACATTTAGCCAATAAACCATAGACTATTGTCTCCGAATCGGTTATTTCGGCCATAATCGGGTTTTGGTTTAGAGCACTTTAATATTTTCTGTTCGTATTTAGGCCGTCATGAGGACAAGGATGGCAAAGAGGATTGCACAGCAATATTGAAATATTGCGAGCAAATCTGATGCCGCCAGCCGAAGCCGCAATAGGCATAAAGCGAGCACGAAAAATTAAATTGCTCTATCAGGTTATTTTGGTAAAAGGTCGAATTAGGGAGATTTTGGAGTTGTTAAAGCCGAGTGAAAATCCGCCAGCCATTTGGCCAAGCGAACAAGCTATTCAGGATTTCACCGGCCAATGGTGGGTTGCGCACACTAAAAGCCGCAACGAAAAGGCACTCGCCCATGATTTACTCCGAAACAACATTAATTATTTCCTGCCTATGGCCTGGAAAGTTCATAATAGTAACGGCCGCAAAATTCGTTCACTTTTGCCGTTATTTAACGGCTATCTGTTTTTTTGCGGCGATGAATCGCAGCGTCTTGCAGTACTGCGAACCAGTCGTGTTGCGAATTTAATTGAAGTGATTGACCAGCAGCGATTTTTAAGCGACCTTTCTCAAATTGAAATCGCCTTACGTAGCGATGCTGTTTTATCACCGCACAATTACATCAAAACCGGCCAGCTTTGCCGTGTAATCGCAGGGCCGCTGCTCGGCTTAAAGGGTATAGTAATTCGCACTAAAACCGCTACCCGTCTTGTTTTGCAAATCGATATGCTCGGCCAGGCATCGAGCGTTGAGATAGACAATGATACAATAGAAGTGGTTGACGAGGCCTGTTAGCGTTTTAATTCGT
>JAGLSG010000096.1 GCA_023135865.1 Planctomycetota bacterium
ATTGGAGGTATAGCGCAAGTTTAAATTTGGAATTATGACATTGCTATAATTTGTTCCGAACACTATTGGACTCGAACCCTCAACCTTCGGATCGACAGATTGACTTTCCGGTTTTGTAAGTATTTGTAAATAAAGGATTAATAACTGCTATTAAAAGACTTATGAAGCGTAACCGAACCGCAACAGTAGCTTTAAACAAACACAAACGTACAAGCCTGTTGCAAATGTGTTGCAAATTTTAGACTTGGATTAACCTTTTTATGTATCATTCTATTTCGTCAAGTGATTCAAAAGCATTACATTTAACTAATTCTCACCAACTGCCCTACCACTGTTTTGAATCTTAAAAAACTCTATATTTCGATTCTCAAGGCCTTTCTAATTTTTACACCCTAAACCGACTTTGACGCTGCTTTGATTCACCGTTCCAGAAGCGCCTCAAAAGTTATCGCACCCACCAAACTGGCATAACCGACCTTACAAAAAACAGACGCAGGTTAAAAATACATCCGTTCCTTAGATCAGGTCGCCGTCAATTCAGGCTGTATACAGTTTTGCCTTAGCAAATACAGACTCTATATGCACTCCTTAAAAATAACCTATTATAAAATTCGTAATTAAGCCGCCCTCCTGTAAGACTTCAGTAATCCGCCGAGTTGTTCATGACATACAACCTCACCTTTCCCCTGAGGCAAAGGTTCAATCATATTATTGTCCAGCGATTGATGAGGTCTCGAATGATGATAATAATCCATATACTCAGACACAACATATCGCAAGTGCCGCTCGCCAAAGATTATCATCTTATTAAGACACTCATGTTTTATGCTCCTCACAAAGCGTTCCGCAAAAGGATTTAAATTCGGAGAAGCAACCGTAGTTCTAAGAGGAGTAACACCGCTGTCTTTTAGTATTTGTCTAAACGCTTCTGTAAATAGTGGGTCACGATCCATGATGAGATATTTTTTATTCTTGAGAAATCCCTCAAACGGATCAGTTAAATTCTTCGCCATCTGCATCATCCACCTGCCATCCGCCTGCGGAATAATTCCAGCAATTTCAACTTTCCTGGTTTTATAATCAATGCAGAACAACACCATGATTTTAACCAACCCCCTGATGGTATGAACTTCCGTGCTAAAGAAATCGATTGCAGCAAGCGAATCCCAATGCGATTTTATAAATTCATTCCAAGTTGTTTTCTCAGGTCGGTCGGGACAAGGCTCAATTCCATGCTCTCTAAGAACTCGGCTAATCGTAGCTGGCGAAACTTTGAGCCCAAGATATTTCAGATAGCCATATAGTTTACGAACGCCAAGATGTTTATTATCCAGGGCCATATCGATTATCCTTTGCTTAAGTTCATCTGATATGCGAGGCCGTCCGAACTTGCTGCGGTTCATGGAGCCATCATATTTTTGGGCAACAAGTTTGCGATGCCAAAGTAACAGCGTGTCTGGTGAAACAGCAGAACAGATTTCGCTTAAGAGCTTTCGCCCAAGTTTTTTACCAAGTATAGCCAATCGGCGACGCTGGCTGTCATTGAGAAATATACGTCTTTTGCCTGTTGCTTTTAACAACTCTTCTTTGAGTATGCTATTCTCGGCTCTTAAATAATCGATAACTTCCTGTTGCTGCCGATTCATCCAGCCTACCAGCATTGTTAGAAGCATTGTATAAGGATTGGTTTTCATTTGGGCTCCGAGTTTGTATTCTAAATTATGTAAACTTAGAAATTATAGCCAAATTAAGCCGAAAAATCGACCGAAATCCGCCAACGCTAATTTGTCAAAGGACCAACGATTCTGAACCAGTTCTGCAAATCTCCAAATTGTATTGGCATACTCAATGATACTTCATCGATAAAATACCGACGAAATCAAAGGCAAATTCCAAAGCTAACTCGCTAATTTATCAGAAATTAACACGCAGATGACTTTATGCCTATTAAGGGAAACACCATTCGTGGCTACTCCAATTTATTCCACTCATTTTCTGGGGGGTGGATAACCCTTCTTTTTATCTTCTTCAAAATTCTTACAAATACGCAAAGCTACGATTTTCCCATCCGTCCACATATAAACAGACCAAAAATCCCGCTTATCCATCGGAAGGTAAGCATAGTAGAAACCTTCGGTTCCGCCCTTATTCGGAATGTAATGCATTTCCTTGTCTGGACATGGGCCTATGTTTTCATTTAGAAAAAATGTTCCAATGATTTGAGATACGAATATCGTATGATCTTTTGTTATATCCCAAATGTTCTTGCCGTCGTCGCGCTTAACAGCTATAAATAAATTCCTTTTATCGTCATATATATGGAAGGTATACTCGCTCTTTTTAAATTGTTTGATTCTGGTTACCGAATAGGGCCGTGGCCAGTCACCAAGGGAAATTAATTTTGGCACCGCATTAGCGTCATAAAAAGCAGGTTTTACGCATTTTGAGATGGCTGCTTCAACACTTTGCTCTGCTTCTGGAGGCGCAGAAATTGTTTTATTATACATTTCCTCGGCAGACGGCCAAGCTAAGCCATAAGCTATCACTTCTGGTAGTTTCCTATCCTCACTAATAAAAGGTTCATTGACACCTTTACTATTAACTGAGCCTTCTTGACCAAAAGCAATGCTATACAAAATCACTGCTACACATGGAATCAAAAGTTTTTTAAGTTCCATAGCTACACCTCCTTTTTCTTATGCAACTCAATTATTATACCATCCGTTTATTATTGAGGGGTATGTGTACCGTCTTGATCTGGACAAACAGTCCAGCCATCACCAGAATCGTACATATACCACCACTGGTAAACGATACCATTTCCTTCAGTTTTACAATATGTATAAGTACCTGATGTTGTTGACCAGGCAACATCATAATATGTATTCCCAACACCGCAAACTCCCTCAAAATTCCATATACCGCCTTCCGCTTCCTCTTGGAAATATCTTCTTTCGTTTCTGCTATTTGTCTCACACCAGTATATTTGATAAATTGGGGTGTTTTCGGATGGCTGGTTGGTAGCATCAGCTACAAAAGCGTAACTCGCAGAAATGCCCAAAAGTTTCATGGCATGCTTCATTAGGTTAGCGAAGGCAATGCAATCGCCCGGATATTGAGGTGAAGTATTCATCATAAGCCAAATAGGACTACAGGGATTTGGTCCGATCCCTCCTTCAAAATAGGGTGGTTCATTACTATAAAGGACTCCTTGAATTGCAGAGGCTACGCTACTGGGTGAATCGGTATTATCGGCTTCTCCGCAAGCCCAGCTGACCCGCCTTTCAGTAACGACACTTCCTGATGGTGTTCCATAGGTTAGATAGATTTTGTGTGGGCCGCTGCTTCCAACACCCTTATTGTAAGAGCCCTGCTCGCTTAACTTTATTTTTATAGTCCAGCCGATACTTTTTGTCAATGTATCTACCTGATTGACAAGCACAGCATTTGCGTCAACCGTTACTACTTGCTCAGAGCCAGTCGATGTAATACCGGTCTTTGTGAAATCCACATAATCACTGGGGCCATTGCCTATCAGGTCGAAAGTTTATCCATTAGAGGATTTGCCTTTCTTAAATTTCCTTGGAGCGTTTACATTTTTTGGAGGGCCAGCCCTTTTACTTAAATCTTCACCGTCAAATCTTCCTTTTCCAATTAGGAACAAGATATTCTTCCCATCCGACCACCACCTCACGCTTGAATACCAGAATTTTGGCGGTGGAAAACTTGCTCTGTAGTATAAACGTCCAAGTTTGGAGTCTCCGATATCCAATTTAGACACAAATATCTGAGGTTCTTTTCCATTCTCATCAGACTTTGGAAGGTTCAATATTTGGAAAGCTGCAGCTTTTACATATTGTGCCAGTTTCGATTCCTCTATTTTTAAATCTTCGTCAGGAAATATGCCTATGTATAGGGCTTTTCCATCCTGGATTCGAATCTTGCGCCTGTTGCGCTCATATTCCAATAAGATATAGTCATTAGCATCCCTAAGATTCTCCACGGCGACGGCGTTTGAATCTATTACTTTTTCGCTCATTAGGTACTCTGATTTAAGTACTATCCTTATCATATCTTTGAATTTCTGCATATCTTGCGGAATTAGCTTTTTTGAAATCTTTTTACCATCTATCACTTCCTTAGAGTGCCAAAATGCATGTTCAACAAACTTTGAATAGTTGCTGGCTCGGATTTTTTTTATATCAACGGATTTAATTGTGTTTTCCTTCGCAATCCCAGAAGTAGTAAACAACGCCAAACTTCCCAAGATCATGCAAACTAAAATATCTCTTATCTTCATTTGATTCACCTCTCTTTCAATTAGAAAATATACCATGATTATGGAATATCTGGTGTCGAATTAGGTTCATTACAAGGTTGCCACCAGTCAATTGTGTCATCCCACCAGCAATAGTGCTGGGTTACCCCTAAGCTACCCAGCGACTGCAACATCGTATAATCATTTGTTGCTTTTTCCTTTGGCCATACGGCATAATAATGTCCGGCTGTTTCGCAACATCCCTCAAATTGGTTCATATTACTGGGGGTACCGCCACCATAGAAGTCAAGAAGCAGTTTTTCAGCCCCATGTACGTTACAATCCGGAATACGATCTTCGTAGTCAAGACAATTACCTGCTCCTGAGTCAGTACTTGCCCTTACTAACCTTAGTTGTCCGGTCACGCCCAATATTTCCACAGCCAACTCCATCAATTCTGCTTGCTCATCACACTCGCCATAAGTTGTTCCTGCCAAAATGGGCCAACCGTTTCCGAGTGACGGCTTTTCTCCTGGTTCGTAGGGAGGATCAACACCTCCCAAAGCGTTGTGTATGACATCAGCAATACCACTTTCAGTGCTCTGCCCATCAGCTTTTTGGCAAGCCCAACTCATTCGTTTTTCGGTAAAGACGCTTCCCGATGGTGTTCCATAGGTTACATAAATTTTGTGTGGGCCGCTGCTTCCAACACCCTTATTGTAAAAGCCCTGCTCGCTTAACTTTATTTTTATAGTCCAGCCGATGCTTTTTGTCAATGTATCTACCTGATTGACAAGCACAGCGTTTGCGTCAACCGTTACTACTTGCTCAGAGCCAGTCGATGTAATACCGGTCTTTGTGAAATCCACATAATCACTGGGGCCATTGCCTATCAGGTCGAAAGTCAATCCGGAAGGGGCAACTTTGACCGTAACAGCAGTAGTTAGTTTTACATTTTTCGTATGGCTTATGGGGTTGTTTCGATCGGGATCGCTATCGGGATCCGGCCCGTCAGGTAGCCATTCAGGCTCAACGTACGTTGTTCCCGAGTCTGTCCAATCGGAGTTATTGTTCTTTAGCACCCCATGGTCACTTGTGAACTTAACACTCTTCAAGCTCACCTCAATAACATAGATTGTGGTTGTTTTTACCGAAGAGCTGCACTCGCAGGTAATTGTTGTTATCGCAGGAGTGGTTTTGTCAACTTCCGTATGCAACTTATCATTGATGTTGCCGCCTGTTAATGTCCAGCTGTCCGGCAGATCATTTGGTTCTGCAATGCCGGGATTTGACGTTGCAGTTACAGTTGTAACGCCTTCCCCAGCAACATAGATGATAAACGACTTCGTGTTTGGGTCCCCATCGCCGTCGTCAATTTCTGTTCCTCCATCTGGCAACAACGATGCTACCTCCACAACCGTAACATTGTTCGACTGGGTATTGCTGTCACAGGCGGACGCTACTACAGAATATGTGCCTGGCTCATCCCAGTGCGTAGTAAAAGTACTTCCACTGCCGCTCTCCGGCTCGCCACCTTCAGTCCAGGATATATCTATCTGGTTTTCATAGCCAAGCGGACTGGTTGTTGCCGTGAACGTAATATCACAACCGATACACGTAGCATTTGCATCCGAGGTTACAGAGTTTATATCAACAACGTGAACCGTAATCACATCAGACTCCGAACCATCGGGATACTTGTTCTCTGTATTATTATGCCAGGTAGCTGTAATGTTCACATCACCAGTCCCGCTCGGTGCCAGCCAATCAACAGATGAGCCCTCAGGATTACCGCCGGAGCCAGGAAACGCCACACAAGGGTCTCGTAAGGTATTGTCAGACCAGCTAATGGTAATATCTGTATCGCCAACGCTTTCCGAACAACCGCTGCAACAATCAGTGTTATAGTAATGACAATCGGAATCACTGCCATCAGAAGCAGTAAGTTCGATTGTCTCACCAACACAAACAGCAGAGCCATTCTCAGGGGGAGTAATATCACCTCCTGTAAGTTTGTCTCCGACACAGTATTCGCCACTCTCGAGGCACCAATCGTCGTGGTCTCCCCAGTTACCACAGTTATCGCAGTCACAGTCAATATGTTCGCAACCACAATCTACACATTCATAACAATTGTCGCAATCCGAATCCGAACAACATTCCGAAGTACATATACAGTGTCCGTTTATACAACTATAACAATCGCCACACGGCGGATTACAACACGCTACCGCCGGTATCGTAAAGCTAAATAATAATAATAAATAAACCAGGAAAACAGCTATAGATTTTATCCTCATTTCTTCGCTCCTTCCAAATCTTCAAGCCGTGCTTCTACAGTTTTTACGAGGGGAACGTTTTGGTCAGCGGTCTCAACAAACGCAATATAGAGTTGGCCAGCCAGGTTCAATTCGCCCATTTCTTCATAAGCTCTGGCTAAATCAAGCACCACATACCGTAGCTGATCAGGTTTTCTTTCCAGGAGTACTTCGAAATACTCAGCAGCTTCGGCCCACTGTTTTTTCTTGAAGCTCATTCGGCCCAATTTTAGAGCAGCATTGGGAGCCGATTTACAATCCGGATATTTTTCAATAACTGCCTTGTAGGCCTGCTCTATCAGCCGGTTCACTTTTGGTTCCGGCAATCTACCTGAATTCCTTAAGTTCGTATAATAAATCCCTATTAGGTATTGGGCAAGTGGAGCATGCTCGTAATCAGGCCAATTATCCACTACCTCCCTACAGTACTTAATTGCTTTTTCGTATTCGTCCAAATGACAAAAGCAAGCTATCAAGCCAAAGCAGGCCCGCGGGGTATAAGATGGTAGTTCCTGTATGATTTTTTGCTGTACAGCTATGTCTTTTTGGTAATAGTCTTTCGCTTCGGTGGTATGGCCCTCGTTTTCCAGAGAGCGGGCTTTGCTGTAGTATTCCTCTCCTAACGAGAATATCGCTTCGGCCAAATGTGGATGGTCGTTGAAATCAACGAGCAGTTTATCAACCGCGGCTAAAACTTCATCGTCACGGCCTGGACGTGCCTTATGGAATCGCAAAGAACTTGAAGACTGGGTCGAAGCAGGTTGTCCACCCAGAAACCGATGGGAGGATTACAAAAAACAGTAAAAACAACAGTTATTTGCTCTTTTTCACAAATTTGAAAATATAATAATATAGCTTGCGCTTTTGGGCTCTATATTGTAAAAATAATAAACGAAGGCAAAAGCAACGACTGAATAACTGCCAAAGATTTCAATGTCTTTTGAGTTCTGAACTATTAAAGTTTTAAATTGAGGTGAACCATGAGAATATACAAACAAATGTACAAAAGCCGGAAGGGTGAATATAAGCAGGCAAATAAATGGTACGTTGAAACACGGGACCATAAGAAAATCGTCAGGGCATTCCCTGCCTTCACGGACAGAAAACAATCAGAGGTACTAGGTGATAAAATTGAAAAATTGGTAGTCTGCAGAATAAATAACGAGCCGCCTAGCAGAGAATTGTCGGAATGGTTGGAACAAATCCCTACAACATTACGTGAAAGATTTCTCAAGATAGGCTTGATAGATAGAAGTCGTGCTGCTGCTGGCAAATTGCTTTCAGAACATCTTAAGGATTTCAGTCAATCTTTGCTAGCCAGGGGTGGAACCTCCAAGCATGTTGGACAAACAGTATCACGAATAGCACGGGTGTTTGGTATATGTAAATTTAAGTACTGGAGTGATATTCAGGCCGACATCGTACAAAAGAAAATAGTCTCTTTGCAGAAACAAGTTGAAATTGTTAAGACTAAACAAGTCAGGGGCAAAACAGTTAAGACAAAAAAGCTGAAAAATCTTGGCCAAATATCTGTTAATACTGCTAATTATTATTTTAAGGCGACTAAACAATTTTGTAATTGGATGGTTATCAACAAGCGAGCATGTGAGTCACCGCTTGAGCATTTGGAACCTATCAAGGGCAAAATCGACATCAGACATGCTCGACAAGCACTTGAGCCTGATCAGATAAGGCTTTTGTTGGAAACAACTCGAACTCAACCAGAGCGTTTTGGAATGACCGGCTCCGAAAGAGCTATGCTTTACCAATTAGCGGTAGAAACAGGATTGAGAGCCAATGAAATACGAAGCCTAACAAAGTCTTCGTTTGATTTTGACAATGGTATCGTTACAGTTGAAGCCAACAATACCAAAAATAAGAAGATGGCTGTTTTGCCGATAAGAAAAGGTACAGCTGTCATGCTTAAAGAAGACTTGGCAGCAGCCCAAATTCCGTATGTTGACGAGGACGGCAAATATGCAGACTTTCATAGCCTAAGACACACAACTGGAAGTTGGTTGGCTGCCTGTGGTGTGCATCCAAAAGTTGCACAGACTATAATGAGACACAAGGATATAAATTTAACGATGTCCCGGTACACCCATATTCTTCGAGGACAGGAATTAGAAGCGATTAACAAGTTGCCGGATTTATCAGTGCCGGATTCAACGGTAAGACAAAATCCAAATTCGGGCAAAAAAAATGTCTTACCGGAAAGCTTACCGTTTCTTACCGGAGATTCGCGAACTTCAGCGAACTCAGACGAATTGCTGCCGACATGCAGAAACAAAAGAAAAGCCCCGTTTTCAAGCCAAAATCAGCGATTTCAACTCAAAAACGAGGATTTCTTACAACGAGGCCGAAGGGACTCGAAC
>JAGLSG010000097.1 GCA_023135865.1 Planctomycetota bacterium
CGTGCGCAGTTCGTGATTGAAATTGGTAAGCTAAAAAATAAAACCGGCTCTGCGATTTACGCTCCGGATAGAGAAAAAGAAGTATTGGCAAAAATCACAAAAGAAAACAAAGGCCCTCTCGGCAATAAATGTCTCGCAGGAATTTGGCGGGAATTGATGAGCGGCTCATTCGCATTGGAAAAACCGCTGCGAATCGGCTATCTCGGCCCAGCCGGCAGTTTCAGTCATACAGCAGCTATGCTCAAGTTCGGCCAAAGCGTCGAATACGAATCGCTTGCTGACATTAGAAGTATTTTCAGCGAGGTTAGTAAATCGCATTGTGATTTAGCGATTGTGCCGGTCGAAAATTCAACCGGAGGCGGAGTGATTGAAACGCTCGACGCGCTAATCGATTCGGATGTGAAAATCTGTTCGGAAGTGCTGATGGCAATTCATCATAATCTGCTCGCAAACTGTCCGCTGGAAAAGATTGAAAAGATTTATTCCAAGCCGGAAATTTTCGCTCAATGCCGAAACTGGCTGAGCGCAACTTTCAAACAAGCCCAGATTATTCCAACTGCTTCCAGCGCAAAAGCAGCTCAAATGGCAGCAGCTGAACCACAAACCGCAGCAATCGGCTCAGTCATTGCAGCTGAACTTTATGGATTAAAAGTGATTTGCGAAAACGTCGAAGATGCGGCAAATAATATAACACGTTTTCTCGTAATTGCAAAAGAAGACGCAAAGCCAACCGGCGAAGATAAAACAGCTATACTTTTCAGCGCCGCTCATAAAGCCGGAGCGCTGGCGAACGTGCTGGATGTTTTCAAACGCTGTAATATAAATATGACAAATATAGAATCGCGGCCAAGCAAAAAACGGCAATGGGAATATTATTTCTTCGTCGATTTGCTCGGCCACAGAACAGATAAAAAAATCCAGGACGGATTAAATGAGGTTCGCAAACACTGCCTGCAGCTTTCGGTACTCGGCAGTTTTCCAAAAGCGACAGAATTAATTTGATGTTCGTATCTCGTCAGGCGTTAAACGCAAAACGAGATGCACTTAAAAAAACAGGAGATTTTTTTTTATGAGAAAAGCATTCATAGCAGGTAACTGGAAAATGAATACCGACAGCCACATTGGCGAAGAGTTGGTCAAAGGAATAAAAGATGCAGCACAAGCCAATAGTTCCAAAGTTGACGTGGCTGTATTTCCGCCATTTGTATATTTGCAGCAAGTAGCCAATGCCGCCGAAGCACCAATTGCCATTGGCTCACAGGACATTTACTTCGAGGAAAAAGGCGCTTTCACAGGTGAAATAAGCTCTGCAATGCTGAAAGACGTTGGCTGTGTTTATGCCCTTTGCGGCCATTCGGAACGAAGGCACGTAATCGGCGAAACCAACGAAATAGTAAATAAAAAAGTGAACGCTTCAATAGCTGGCGGACTTTTGCCTGTGCTTTGTATTGGCGAACTTCTTGAAGAACGCAAGGCAGAGAAAACTTTCGAGGTTTTAACCGAGCAGATTAAAAAAGGTCTGGCCGGATTAACTGCTGAAAAAGTATCAGCTGTAACGCTGGCCTATGAGCCGGTTTGGGCAATTGGAACGGGACTGACCGCAACAGGCGAACAGGCACAAGAGGCACACAGTTTTATAAGAAAACTAATTGCCGAAATATATGACGAAGCAATAGCTGAAAATATGCGTATTCTTTACGGCGGCTCGGCAAAGCCGGAAAACACCGCTGAACTTATGGCTCAAAAAGACATAGACGGATTACTGGTCGGCGGAGCGAGCTTAAAAGCTGATTCCTTCTCCGCAATGATTGCAGCAGCTGTATAATAAAGTTTATTGTCGATGAACAATCCGCCTTCGCTCCTACGGAGCTTCGTCGGACAAGTGAACAACAAACAATTAAGAGGTGAATAATGATGGTTCTACCAATATTGGCTGTATCTTTTATTATGAAAATTGTTGCGGCACTTTTTATTTTGTGTGCAGTGGTGCTGATTCTGATTATCCTGATTCAGAAGGGAAAAGGCGGCGGCTTAAGTTCGGCCTTTGGCGGCGGAGCAGCTGGCGGTGTTCTCGGAACTAAAACCGGAGATTTCCTGACCTGGACAACGATTATGCTGGTCGCTGTGTTTTTGGGTCTTGCCGTCTTGATGGCAAAATTTTATAAGCCGACCATCAGCGATTACAATTCATCGCAGCCGGCAGCCCGGCAGCAGGCAATGCCGGACGAAGAACAAACACAGCAAATGCCGGATGAGCCGGCAGTTGCGGATGTAATGACTGACGTAAACGAAATGGAATAGAAAACAGAATATAAAATTCAGATTTAAGAATCTAAAACGCAGCAATTTCTGGTTTTAGATTGCGGGGATACAAAATATGATACACAGTATGACTGGCTATGGAGATGCAAACGGCCAACTCGACAGCGTAACATACGTAGTCGAGATTAAAACGGTCAATAATCGCTATTTCAAAGCCAGAGTAAAACTGCCTGATTCAGCAGCGTTTCTTGAAGAAGAAATCGAAGCACTTTTGCGAAAGAGTTTGTCGCGCGGCACGATAAGCTATGTGCTGGAACTGAAAAATATTCCGGTAAGCACCGCTTACTCTATGGATGAGCCGGCTATGCGGATTATAGTTGGCCGCCTGGAACAGATAGCAAAATCCTTTGACGCGAATTGCACAATAGACCTGACAGGAATACTGACTTTGCCGGGCATTGCCAGGCCGAGAATTCCGGATAAAGAAGTTGCTGAAAAGGTAAGAAGTAAGGTTCTGAGTATTACGCATGAAGCGATAGAAAAACTAAAGCAAATGAGAATCACTGAAGGCGAATCACTCGCTGCTGATTTGTACAGTAATTGCGGCGTAATAGAAGAAGAATTAAAGAAAATACAAGCAAGAAGTGACGGCGTCCTGATTAAGTATGCGAAAAAACTCAGCAGCAGAGTAAACAAACTTCTCTCTGAAGCAAAATTGAAACTTGACGAGGAAACGCTCGCAAGAGAAGTGGCTGTTTTTGCCGACCGTTCGGATATTTCCGAAGAAATTTCACGGCTTGGTTCGCACATAAAACAGTTTATTGAAAGCTGTGAAAAAAACGGTCAGGCCGGAAGACGGCTGGATTTTATTACACAGGAAATGCTGAGAGAAGCAAACACAATTGCAAGTAAGGCATCAAACATTGAAATTATTCAAAGCGTAGTCAATATAAAAAGCAGTATAGACAGAATTAAAGAGCAAGTACAAAACGTAGAATAAGACAACGAGATGTTCGCCATTTAGGCAGCAGATTTTAAGAGGAGACAACAAAGTGCAGGATACGAAAAAAAACAAGATAATTGTGATCAGCGGTCCGTCAGGAGTTGGCAAAAGTACTATCTGCAAACAAATGGTAGAAAAGATGGACAATACCTATTTGAGTATTTCAGTTACGAGCCGGCCAAAAGCAGAAAATGAAGTTGATGGCAATGAGTACTGGTTCGTAACAAAAAATGAATTTCAGGAAAAAATTGATAAAGGCAAACTGCTGGAATACGCAGAGGTCTTTGGAAATTTGTACGGAACGCCAAAAGATAAAGTTGACGAGGCACTGGAAGAAGGAAAAAATGTAATTCTGGAAATAGATGTTCAGGGCGCAGAAAAAGTTAAAAAACTTTATCCCGATGCGAAAATGATTTTCATCCTTCCGCCAACGCAAAAGGATCTGACCACAAGAATAAACGGCAGAGGCAGAGAAGATGAAAAGGCCGCTGAAAGACGGCTGAACGGAGCCGGCTTTGAGATCGCCGCTGCATGGCAATCTTATAAACATATGGTTATAAATGATGATTTGAATCAGGCCATAGACGAGGTAATGCAAATCGCTCAGGATTAACTACAAGCTGTAATAAAAACGAAAATACCGGAGAAGAAAAAATGATAAACGAGCTGAAGAACACCGAACTAATCAATAAGGTCGGCGGCAAATTCAAATTAACGGCACTTATCCAAAGACGACTGGCTGAATTAACAAAAGGCTCTCGGCCGTTAATAGAAGATACAAGCGGAAAAACCCCTCTCGAAATCGTTATAGCAGAAATAATGCAGGATAAAATCGCCATAGCTTACGGCGATGAGCCGGACGATAAAGAAAAGTAAAAATGAAATGGAACAAAAATATAATATCGCTGAATTAAATGTTTTGTTGGGCGTAAGCGGAGCCATTGCTGCTTACAAAGCTGTTGACCTGGCGAGCAAACTGACAAAAGCCAACGCGATAGTAAAAACAATTATGACCAAAAACGCCCGCCGATTTGTCGGAGCGAGAAGTTTCGAGGCCGTCACAAATTCAGCGGTCTTTACAAAAATGTGGCATACAAGCGATGAATATAAAATCAGCCATATAAATCTTTCGCAATGGGCGGATGTGATTGTCATCGCTCCGGCAACAGCAAACATTATAGCGAAAATCGCAAACGGCATTTGTGATGATTTACTCAGCACAACTATTTGCGCAGCTTTCGGCAAACCGGTTTTGATTGCCCCTGCGATGAATAGCAATATGTGGCAGAACCCAGCTGTTCAGCGAAATGTAGAAACGCTAAAAGAGATGGGTTTTGAATTTGTCGGGCCCGGAACTGGCCGACTCGCCTGCGGAGACGATGGCATTGGCCGAATGGCTGAGCCGAAAGAAATTCTCGAAGCAATTATAAAAATCAGCAGCAAAGAGCAATAAAAAATGCGATTCTTAATCACAGCCGGCCCGACAAAGGAATACATCGATTCTGTCCGCTTTATTTCAAATGCAAGCAGCGGAAAAACCGGCCATGCACTCGCAGCAACAGCAATCAAAAAAGGGCACGAAGTAACTCTGATTAGTTCATCTGATTTGCAGCCGCCAATCGGAGCCGATTTTATTGGCGTGGAAAGTGCCGCCGAAATGTTCAAGGTCGTTAAGGAAAATTTCCCGAAGTGTGATTGCCTTATTATGACCGCAGCTGTTGCTGATTATACGCCCGTTAAAAAATCAAAAACTAAAATCAAAAAATCAAAAAGCGATTTAATCTTAGAATTAAAACCAACAGCTGACATTCTTGCCTGGGCTGGAAAACAAAAACACGAGCAACCCGCCTTCGCTCTACGAGCTTCGTCTGGCAGGCGAGCAACGGGCAACCAGCAACGAATTGTTGTTGGCTTTGCACTTGAAGATAAAAATCTGCGAAAAAACGCTGAAAAAAAACTCAAGGAAAAAAAACTCGATTTGATAATTGCCAATTCGCCTGATGCAATTGCAGCCGAAAAATCAGCAGTTGAAATTAAAACGCCAAACGGAAAATGGCAAAAAATCGCAAAAGCAGACAAGACAATCATTGCAGAAAAAATCATCGCTTTAATCGAACAGCTTCAAAATAAATCCTAATCTTTTATGCCGAGGTCGGCTTTTGTGAGAATACTCTCGAATTCGTAGCCGGCTGAAGTGATATTTTCTCTCGCTCCTTCTTTACGGTCGATTACGCAGACAATTTTACTAACCTTCGCTCCGGCAGCTGTAATAACTTTCGCAGCTTCCAAAACCTGTCCGCCGGTAGTAGCAATATCTTCAACGAGCAAAACGACATCGCCCTTTTTCAAAACACCTTCGACCATTTTTCCTGTTCCGTAACCCTTTTTACTGTTACGAATAATCAGCCAATTGCGGTTCGCTTCAATTGAAGTGGCAGCAGCCAAGGCCACTCCGCCAAGTTCTGCTCCGGCTATTAAAGTAACATCACTTGCAGCATATTTTGCAAATTCTTCGCCGAGTGCTTTCAAAATATCCGGGCAGGTCTCGAAAAGATATTTGTCGAGATAGTATTTACTTTTTCTGCCGCTGCGAAGTGTAAAATCACCTTCGAGATAGGCAGTTTGTTTGATTCTTTCGATTAGTTCTTCTCTCGTCATAATTCAACCTTAAAATTTAAAACCAAAAACTAAAAACCATAATTCAAAGTTTAAAACTTTTGAATTTTACGCTATGGTTTTACACTTTCAACTTTACACCTTTCGCTTCCTTTAGTTTTTTACGATATTTTCTGCGAACCGGCGAAACAACTTCGGCTAAAAATTCATTTACCTGCTCAGCTGCTCGGCCAATATAACTTTTCGGATTGAGAACCATTTTGAAATCCACTTTGCTAAAATCAGCATCGCTTTTCAATCGGCTGATTAAATCATTCGGCCTGCCGAATTTCTTTACCTGCTCAGCGGCGGCGTGCGAATGCTGACGGATTTTTTCGTGAAGTTTTTGCCTGTCGCCTCCGGCTTTTACCGCAGCCATTAAAATATTTTCAGTAGCCATAAACGGCAGTTCAGCTGCAATGTGAGATGATATTACTTTCGGATAAACAACCAACCCATCCCCTCGACCTCGCTCGCCGCAGGCGAGAACATTGGTTAAAATTTGCAAAATTCCGTCGGTTGCAAGGAACGCTTCAGGAATAACAACCCTTCTGTTGGCTGAATCATCAAGCGTTCTTTCAAGCCATTGCTCGGCGGCTGTCATTTGCGGGCTTGAAGACAAACTGATTACCAATCTTGAAAGAGCTGTAACTCTTTCGGAGCGCATAGGATTTCGCTTGTAGGCCATCGCGGATGAACCAACCTGGCTTTTTTCAAACGGCTCTTCAATTTCTTTTAAGTTGCTGAGCAGGCGAATGTCATTGCACAATTTGTGAGCCGATTGCGCAATCGAAGATAAACAATTTACCACAAGCGAATCGGTTTTTCGCTGATACGTTTGGCCGGTTACTGCGCAAAGCTTTTCAAAACCAAATGCTTTAGCAACCATTTTATCAAGCCGTTTTACCTTATTTGAATTGCCGTCAAAAAGTGCAAGGAAAGAGGCCTGCGTTCCGGTGGTTCCCTTTACTCCCCTGAAAGGCAGAGTTGCAAGGCGATGCTCAATTTCATTTAAGTCGCAAATAAAATCATAACACCAAAGCGAAGCTCGTTTGCCAACGGTGGTTAATTGGGCCGGCTGAAAATGAGTAAAGCCGAGCGTTGCAAGCGAGCGGTTCTTTTTTGCAAACTTGCCGAGCAAATCTATTACGCCGGCCAGTTTAGCTGCAATTAAATTAAGAGCATCCCGCATAATTATTAAATCAGCATTATCACCGACAAAACAACTCGTTGCGCCGAGATGAATAATCGGAGCCGCCTTTGGAGCAGCTTCGCCGAATGTGTGAATGTGCGAAACTACATCGTGGCGAAATTTCTTTTCGTATCTCGCAGCTTTGGCAAAATCAATGTCGTCAAGATGAGCAGCCATCTGGTCCAACTGGTTTTGTTTTATATTTAAGCCGAGCTTTTTTTCGGCTCTCGCCAATTCCAGCCACAGCCGCCGCCACGAACTGAATTTTTTCTGCGGCCCAAAAAGCAAGGACATTTCCCTCGAAGCATTCCTCTCGACAAGCGGACTGCTGTACAACTCTTTATCGTTTCTCATCTCTTTTGCCTTTTTTGCAAATGACTTTTTATTTTCAAATTAAGTTTCCAGCTAACCGTTTTCTTCCTGCTCCATTCCCGGCTGCGAGGACTTATTGCTTTTACGAATTATTTTATAGTAAAACCATTTCACAAATCCACTCGCTGCAAAGCCGCAGAAAATCAAAACCAATGCCGTCTGCCTGCTCCAGATAATAAGGCCTACCAGCAGCATCGCCCTGATGAGATGAGCAAATGGTTTTTTGCCCCTGATGTACTGGTTCAAAACATGCGGATACCTTATTCTACTTACCATTAAAATCGCCAGGCCAATCGTCAAAAACGGCAGGGCATAAATAATTATATTCTTAAAGACAAGCTGCAATGCGATGCTTTTATCCGCCAGTTCGCCGAGCGCTTCCTGATGAAATATTATCAAGCTGACTATTACGCCAGCTGCCGCAGGTGTGGCAAGGCCGACAAAACTCATATGTGCCGATTCATCTTCTTCGTTTTCAACGTTGAATCTCGCCAGACGAATCGCTGAACAACTTAAATAAGCCGCAGCTGTGAGCCAGACAAAACGCTCAAGAAAACTCAACAAAAATGGACTTGCATCTGCGATTCCGGAAAGATGATATTCGAGAACCTTCAACATTAAAAATGCCGGCGCTACGCCAAAACTTATAATATCGCATAAGCTGTCAAGCTGACCGCCAAAACTCGATGTGTTTTTACTCATTCTCGCTATGCGGCCGTCAATCATATCAGCTATCATTGCCAGCAAAATCATATAGCCGCTCATCGCAAAGTAAGGCAGCTCAAGTTTGTGATAGGAAAAATTGCTCCCTGTTGCAGCACCTTCAGCGGCAAAAACAATCGCCGCAAAACCGCATACGCCATTCAAAATGGTTATTAGCGAAGGCAGAATCGCGATGTACTTCAACCGTTGCCGGCGAACTCGGCGAAGTAAACTATTTTTAGCAGCTTGTGTTTTTAATTTCGGCATAATTTATATCTCGTATCTCGCCTACCCGTCGTAGCTTTAGCGAAGACGGGTATCTCGCCTTTCGCTTCACAGTTTACTATTAACGCTTCACGTATTTTACAAGCGGTGTTAGGCCGGCTTTTACTTTGTCGCCAATCTCAACAAGACATTTTACATTTTCATTAGAAGGAACATACAGCTCGGTTCGCGAGCCAAATTTTATCATTCCAAACTTTTCACCACCAACCAAATTATCACCCTCTTTGCAGCCGCATACAATCCGCCGCGCAATCGCTCCACTAATCTGGCGGACAATTAATTTGTCCTGCGGAGAATCAGTTCTAACAAGATACAGAGAATTTGATTCATTAACTTTGCCGGCTGCAGAACTCATCGCATTTTTGTATTTGCCCGGCTTGTATGTGATTTTTCCAACTTTTACATTACACGGAGCGCTGTTTATGTGAACATTAAAAACGCTTAAAAATATGCCGATTCGAAGTGCCCGGCCGCAAATAAAATCATTTTCTTCGACAATTTCAATGTCAGCGATTTTGCCGTCAGCGGGAGCCAATAATAAATCCGTATCCAAAGCCGCAACCCGTTTTGGGTCTCGGAAAAAAGACAAAGCCCAAATCAGAACAACCGTTAAAATAAATTCGATAAGAATAAGCAGCCAGTTCGGCAAAAATCTGCCGACTGCAAAGCAGCTGAGCATAGCGAAAATTAGGACAGCAGGAAATATCACAACCTGCGGCAAACCATACTTTGTAAAAGGAATTCTCATAACAGCTATGATAACGCTAATTCGGCATAGAATCAAGAAAGAACATCTTGTGAGAAATGCGAAGGTATAAAAAGTGTAAAAAGAAAGAAGTCATCGCAGCAAAGCTGCGATTCCGCAATTTTAACTTTTAATCTTTAATTTTTAATTTTTGTTCACGGGTCGATACTTGGCTGAGCAAATTCTATTACTCCAGCGGCAGAGCCAGTTTTCAAAAAGCGTTATTTTGCCGCTCGTCTTCTGGTTCGGCTTGAAAATGCTGCTTCTCCGCCAATCAATAATGTCAGCTGTGATTTTTTCGGCCTCGCTTTGGTCAAGCTCCAATTGCACCAGTTCCAGCGGGTCAACAGCCATATTATATGCAGATACGTTTTTATTTGCCGGATTGTATATGAATTTTTGGTCGCCCAAAACAAAGCCGGCAGGGCTTTGCCGCATCCAGCCGGAAAAATATACCTTTCTACCCAAAGGCAAATTCGAGATTGCATTAGCACCGTCAAAACCGGCAGATTTAGTATCAAAACCCAAAAGCCCAAGCAAGGTGGGAACGACATCTATCGAACTTGTCGGTTGAGAAATTTTCAAACCCGGCGTAATCAAGCCCGGCGCACGAAGACAAAACGGAATACGCAAAACCTCATCGAAAACTATCCGCTCATGGCCGAGAAAACTGTGCTCGCCAAACGCTTCGCCGTGGTCACCAACTACACAAAAAATCGTATTGTCAGAAAGATTCAATTCACTAAGCATATTATCAAGAGCAGCTATGAATTTATCGGTATAGAAAATAGTCTGCTCGTAACGGGCGCTCGGCTCCTTTGCTGATTCTCCGAACCATTCGGGAACTTCGTAAGGGTCATGAGTAACCGAGAGCATAAGCGTTAGCAGAAAATTTTTACTGTCGGAATTGAGCCATTCGGCGAGTGGCTTGAGCATCGCAAATTCATCACAGCCAAGATAGCCGACAAATGCGTTGGAGTCATTCAAATCTTCTCTCGCCCAAAATTTATCAAAGCCAAGATTACTAACCAGGCCAGGCCGACATTCAAAATTGCCCTTGGCTGATTGGAAAAAAGCTGTGCGGAAATCCAGCTTGTCTTTCAGAATTGTCGCTAAGCTCGCATAGGGCTTGCTCGCCGGAACGGCTTCGGTTAAATCCTGCGAACCGCTCGGTGTTCGGCCAGTTAGAATGGAAAATAATGTTTTGGTAGTGTGCGTAAGCGAGGAACGCATATTGGTAAATTCTACGCCCTGGCCAGCTAAACTTGCAAGATACGGCGTAAGCTCGGCCTGCTTATCGGCAAGCGAAGTATAGCGATACTGAACACCTTCGAGAACAACTATAACAACATTGTAATTTGCAGCAGGCGAATTCGGCTCAATTAAAGAAATCCGCAATTGGTCAGCAGATGGAATTTTTCGTTTAGCATTTTCAATTTCAGCTCTGGCCAGACGGTCGCTGCGGCTGAAAAAATTTGTTACTGCTCGCAACTGGCAATTGTAATTCAGACCAGCCATAACCGGCTGAGATGAACCGACTTTACACGCTGTGAAACGAGCCATAGAAGCAATCACAACAACAGCAACGCAAATAGCAATTCGACTCATAAAATTTCTGCGGTTATATTCAGGCAGCTTTGGGTTTGCGAGAACCGAAAAGAAGAAAGCAAGAGCAATGGCACTTGGCACAAGAATAGCGAAAGCGGCAATCGGCATTTTGGCAAGATTTACGCCGATTATGGTAAATGAATTTGCAGGGTCTCGAACCAGCGGCCAGAGAACCTGCGGCAAAACCTGTGTTCCAGTCCGAACCAGCCAGCTGGCATTGACCACCGACCATGTGCAAATTACCGCTGCAATTATGGTAACGGTTAGTATCAGCCGTTTGCGGGGAAAAAGAAAACACAAAACAGCGAAAATAATTTCAACGCTAATTAGAACAGCAACATCCGCAGCAATCCAGCTGAAATAATCGCCGAGCAATCCCATCCTGTTGGAATGAAAAAGTTTTACCGTAAGCGTGCAAAATAAAGCCATAAAAATAATCACGCTGTAAGCACGACGAGCCAGAAACAAATACAGGCAGCTAAAAATTGAAACGCTGCCGAGTTCTGAATTTTTTTGCAAAGGTTTATTGTTCATAAAAAACCAGGCATCTCAAACACAGCTAACTAATTTATCCAGTACGTCTTTTACTTTCAACTCGGCATAGCAAATAGCTGTGTCAGTTACGCCGTAGTAGATTTTCAATTTGCCGTCTTCGCAAAGAAGGCCGCAGGTAAATACCACGTTTGCAAAAAAGCCGCTGGTTTCGTAATCGGTTTGCGGCTGAAGAATCGGCTCATCCGTTCTTGCAATAACTTTGTACGGCTGGTTAATGTCTGTCAAAACAGCGCCGAGGCAATAGCGATTATTTTTATCTGCTCCGTGATAAATTTCGAGCCAGCCGGCTTCGGTTCGCACGGGAACAGTACCGGCACCGATTCTTGACTCATCCCAGAAGCCGTCGCGAAGCCCCATCAAATAACGATGGTTGCCCCAGCATTTCATATCCACCGACTCGGCAATCCACATATGACAGCTCTTAAATAATGGCGAAATAGGACGATGGAAAGCATAGTATTTGCCGTTAATTCTCTCCGGGAAAATCACGACGTCTTTATTGTCGGGGCAGAAAATAACGCCGTAACGGTTAAAGCTCTTGAAATCTTCAGTAGATGCAAGGCAGGTTGCTGCTCCAAACGGCGAGACCGTAACATAACTAATATAATATGTATCATCAATGTAGCTAATGCGTGCATCTTCAACGCCGAAAGATTCATATTTATTTGACGCAGCCAAAGCCGGCTTGTCCTCAATTTTAAATTTGATACCGTCTTTACTGCGAGCGATGCGAAGATGCGAAATTGAAGTCAGATAAGTTTCGGCTGGTGTTACGAACAATCTCGGGTCGGAAAAATCGATAGCGGAATCATCTTTTGAAAATTCCTTCAAACTGATGTCGCCTTTAGCTGCATCGTAAAAAGCGGCCAATGCAATTTTTGGATTTTCACTGCTCGGCTTTTCAGCCACACGTATCAGCAGAATAGTTTCATCTCCAAGGCGAGCAACACCGGCGTTAAATGTGCCGATTACTTCAAAGCCGGCTCTCGATGGCTTTACATCTTTCGGCTCAATTATTGGGTTCTCAGGGCAGCGTAATAGCTTCATTTCGTTACTCCTTTAACAAATGTTTTCCAATCACGGCTTATCCGACCCCACCGCCGAACAAGCCAAGCTACTGATAATAGCTGCCGCAAGCGAAACTTGCAAGAAATTATTGCCGGCAGCTAATGCCATCTTTTATCCAGAAGCTCCAAGGTGGATTCTTATTGTAAAAATCCATAATAGTTATTATAATTGTGCTGTAAAAGAACATTCAAGCAAAATGGAAGTGCAAATGCTCAAAGTAGTCAACACGTCTGTTGCGATAGATACTTTCGCAGGTACCACTCGCAATCAATCCAAAGATTGTCTGAAAAAGTGGCTTAACACAGTTCAGTGCTTGGATTGCGTAGAGGCAATGAAGCAGCTACCTTCAAATTGTGTCGATTTAGTTGTTACTTCCCCACCATACGATGGCATAAGAAAATATAATGGTTTTCAATGCGACTTGCACGCCACAGGCGAGGAGATTCTTAGGATTCTAAAAGATGGTGGAATTGCGGTAATGGTTATACAGGACCAAACAAAGAATTTTGCCAAAACCCTTACTTCTTTTAGAACTATCATTGATTGGTGTGATAATATTGGGCTTCGTCTTTTTGAAACAGTTATCTACAGAAAACATGGGACAGAGGGAGCATGGTGGAAATATCGTTTTCGAGTTGACCACGAATATATGCCTATCTTTTTAAAAGGCGCAAGACCACAGTATTTCAACAAAGAGCCACTGAAAATTTTATCAAAACATGGCGGAAAAGTAATGACTGGAAGTGGCAACAGAAGAACAGACGGAAAAACAACCAAAACAGTAACACGGAAAATAAATAAAAAAAAGTGCAGAGGTACTGTCTGGAATTATTTAATGGCTGGGGATAAGAATAAATTAAAGAGAAAACATCCAGCTGTATTTCCTGACAAGATTCCATACGATATTATTCAGTGCTTTTGCCCACCTGATGGTATAGTATTAGACCCATTCATGGGAAGTGGTTCCACAGCTGTCGCTTCAAAGATACTCAAAAGAAATTATATTGGATTCGAAATTTCCCAAGAGTATTGTAATCTTTCCACAGAACGTATCAAAGAAACTCAGATGTCTTTATTTGATTAACATCATGTCATTATATCTGGCTCTTCAAGTGTATACTCAATATTCTTCCCACTAGTCATAGCCCAAGATAGCGGGTTCTTATGAATTAATTCTTTGTAATTATGATTGTTGACTCTTGATTTATCACGCTGGAAATCTCGTTTTGTAAATTTGTATAAATCTAAACCTGCCCAAGCCCAACTATCTCTCACGTAGCTCCATCCTGTAAGTTGTGCTAATATTTTCATGAATTGTTCAATTCTACCTACAGCATCTTTATTAATCGCGTAACCATCATTCGTAGAATGTATATTATGCGTAGAGCCATCTGTATTGGAGATTTTAAGCCTATCGCCACGTTCGTTCTTTATTGAAATCTCATCCCTTTTTCTAAAAAATTCATCCATCGCTTTCATAAGAGAAAACACACTATATTTTTCGTTTTCAAAAACATCTTTTAACGGATTCGACTCTTCATTTGCTCGCAAATAATTTAGCCAATTCAAAACATTTTCTGGGTATTTGAAAAGGACATTAAAAGTTCCGTCGGTAAAGAATAAAGCAGGAATTGCGGTTTCTGGCACTTTAAATGTTATTTTTGAGCCAATTATTCCTATTAAAAAATGTATGGTTGCCAATGGATATTTTAACCGAAATGTTTTGTAGCCGTCGTAGTCCCTCAAATTATTTGGTTGGATACAATTATCAAAATTACTCCAGTTTTCAGGTCTGGAATTTTTGTTGTACAAAACCATATGATGTCCAACGCTTTTGATGTCTTTTCTAAAGATTTCCATATCGAGAAATATACATTCTGATGGCAAAATTCCTTTTTCCAAAACCATAACTTTACCATCATAAAATCCCTTGATTTTCCAATCAAGAAAATGAGACATGAACAATCCACAAAGAAAACCATCACTATCAGGGCTTAGAATGCAATTTTGCTTCTTTTCCAATATCCAAGGAAATTTTGACGCAATCTCTCCGTAGTCGATTTTTTCATCACGCCCTTGTAATAATTCTTGAATTTTTGCCATATCACTTTATGAAAAAAGTAAGGTCTTTTTTATACAACTTTGCAAATCGTAATAATTGTATTAAATCTACACGATATTGGCCTGATTCGATTTTAGAAATGAAAGATTGACCAACAGCCAAGTATTCTGCGACCTGTTTTTGAGTTAGGTTTGCTTGTTGCCTCGCCTCTTGAAGGCGAGCAACAAGGTGTTTGTATTCTTGAGAATAAATACTCTTATCCATACTCATTGCCCAGAAGAATAACTTAACAAGATTAGTATTCCAAATTGGAATATTTATAAAGGCAACACAATTTATGCTGAGGCAATCTGTACATAAGTTTAAATTATGCAAAAAAGTAAACAAAATACGTGGATAAATCAAATGTTGACACAAAGAAATTCCTGACATAAGCTATCTGCCAAAAGAATTAATAAATGAACCTTAATTTTGGAGCATTTATATGAAAATTAAAATCAGTAAATTATTTATCTGTTTCGCCATTATCAGTATTGTTAATGCAGTCTGTTTCAGCCAAAACCATACTAAAATCTCCGAGGAAGACAGGCAATATCTCAGCGAAATCGCAAAACAAACCTGGAGCTATCTCGACCGCCATCTCGCAGAAAAAACCGGCTTTCCAACCGATACACAAAAAACCGGCGGAACAACCAATACGACAAATATCGGATTATATCTCGCCTCAATCGGGCCGGCTTGCGAAATGGGCTTTATATCCAGAAACGATGCACTCGAACGTATTCGTAAAATTATCGCATCCGTCCAGCGAATAGAATCACGCCGCGGCTTTATCTACAACTGGCTCGATGTGGACGGTGATACGAAAATGTCCGGTGGTGTTCTCGCAGTATCCGACTTTAACAAACTAATAACCGGCCTTATTCTCACGAGACAATATTTTCCCGAACTAAATAAGCAGTGTTCAATGCTTGTTGATAGAATGGATTGGAGCATAATTTATAATCCGGCTAACCACCAGACCTGCTGGGGCTACGATGCCAAAAATGATGTACCGGTCGGATGGGGAAATTCATGGCTCGCTTCCGATTGCCGCTCGATTGCATTTTATATGATTGCCACCGAGACAGCTCCGCCGCAACTATGGGATACGCTAAAAAGAGAAAAGGTTAAAACCGCAGGGCTGGAATTTTATGAGCCGGGCTATTGGTTCGGCGGACTCTTTATGTCAGCTATGGATGCAATGTTTCTAAATGAGCGCGGCACGGAAATGGGCAGCGCAATCGGCGATATGGCCTGGCATCAAATTCGTATGGCAAAGCAGCTCAAGCTGGATGTTTGGGGATGGTCGAATTGCGATATTCCCTGCAGCGGATACACAGAAGGCGGATTTCTGCCGCAATGGGTCGTAACGCCGCACGCCTCGATTCTCGCAATTGAATATTATCCAAAACACGTCATTGCCAATCTTAAAAAACTTGACAAAATGGGGCTGCGAAAACCGCTAACCAAAGAAGCACCAGTTTACGGATTTCGTGATTCAGTGGATTTAAGGAACGGCAAACTCGATGACCGCTATTTGAGCTTAGACCAGGCAATGATATTTATTTCGCTTGCCAATTTCCTTGAAGATGGAACGGTTCGCAAACATTTTGCAGCTGACTCGCTCGTGAAAAAAGGTATGCAGCTTTTGGGCAAACGGATGGCAGCCAACCAAAAACAGCTCGCAAGATTTGCCAGGAGAGATGCCGGTCAGCCGCAGCCGCTTTTCACAACTCCCGCTACGACAGGAAATGTTATTTTCGATTTCACTAAGCCGACGAAAATCACTTTAAGTAAAAATGTTTATGGCGATGGGACGGTTCAGACAAATATGGCCAAAGAAGGATTGGTTATAGATTTTGACCTCGGCAAAGACGGCAAAGGCGAACTTGATGTAGTTCTGCATTTTCCGCCGACGGATATGAGAAATTTGAAAGATATTAAAATAAAATGCGCAGCTACTTCGCAGGGTGAGCTTGGCAGCATTCGACTATGTCTCTTTGACAATCAGAATCAGCAGCAATATATGAACCTCTGCGGAGTAACAGATAAAATGCAGGAACTGACACTTGAACAGTCAAAGCGATTTGGGATTTTTGCACGACCGCAGCAAGTTAATCGTTTGAGAATCAAGTTGTGGGGTTCGCCGTGGTTCTACACAAACCAGAAAACAACCGGCAAATCTGGCAAAATTATCATAGAGAAAATCATTTTTGAAAGAAAGTAAATGGCTACAGAAATTAAATTGCCGCTGCTCGGCAAAACAACAAACGAAGCAACCGTTGTCGGATTTGCAGTAAAAGTCGGCGACTATATCCAAAAAGGCCAAAACGTCTTTGAAGTGGAAACGGATAAAGTCTGCCTCGAAATAGAATCACCAGCGAGCGGCTTTGTGAAATGTATCATCGCAAAAGAAGGACAAACGCTAAAGACAGACGATGTGGTAATGTTGCTCGGCGAAAAAGATGAAACTATTTCACAAAGTATCATCGATTCACTAAAAGCCAAAATCGCAAAAAATGCAGCTGAAAAACCAGCTTTGGAAATGTCATCAGACAAATCGGCTGTCGAGATGCAAATCGCTTCGCAAATCAGAAGTGGCGAAAAAATGGCGGTTTCAAAACTGCAAAAAATAACCGCTGAAAAAATGTTGTTCTCAAAGCGAAACATCCCATGCTTCTACCTGACGGTTAGAGTTGATGTTACTGAAATTATTGAGCTGCGAGAAGAATTGAACAAAACCGGCAAACCAAAAATCTCCTACAACGATTTTATTATGCGGGCACTGGCAACAGGGCTGGAAAAATTCCCAATTATGACAGGTCAAACTGATGGCAATGCAATTATACTCGCTGACAGTATTGGAATCGGGCTTTCGGTAGCTGTAGATGATGGACTCGTTGCACCGGTTCTAAAAGATGTGAACAAAAAAACCATCACTCAAATAGCCGGCGAAAATAAAAAATTGATAGAAAAAGCACGAAGCAATAATTTAACGCTCGAAGATTTAGAGGGCGGCTGCATCACAGTAAGTAATCTCGGCTCATTTGGAATCGACTGGTTTATTCCAATCGTTGTTCCAGGTCAGGCGAGCATTGTCGGAATCGGCTGCATAAAGGATGTTGTCCTGCCGGAAAGGGCTGATAATGTTGTTGTGCGAAAAATGATGAACATAACATTATCGGTCGACCACCGCATCACAAATGGTGCTTACGCAGCACAATTTCTGGATTTTGTAAGAAAACAGCTCGAAGACAAAAATAATTTTATTGAATAGTCAGGCGACAAACAGCTGTAAATGAGCAATGAAATGTAAGTAATTTAATAAAAAACGGCTTAATGATACTATTAAATGCGATTTTTATACGCCCAGTCCTATAAAAAGGTAAAGTTTTGAGGGTTTTTTTGCCGAATAGTACGTTGAGTGATTAGCCGTTTATAGTGCTGAAAAAACGTGTTATTTTTGCGGAAGTACCGCCAGTAAGCTCGATAGCTGCTGTGGCTATGGATAGCCGGTTAATCAAAAATGGAGTTTTAGTTAGTCAGTGGCTGGAGAGAAACGATGAGAACAATAGCTATAGTGAATCAAAAAGGCGGTTGCGGAAAAACGACCGTATCAATAAATCTGGCCAGCGCTCTTGCTGAAGCCGGCAAAAAAACATTGCTCGTGGATATGGATCCGCAGTCGCACTGTGCAGTCGGCCTCGCTGTTCCAGAAGAGCAAATTGAGCAGTGCATTTACGATGTACTTATAAGCGGCAGTAGAGGCGAGCCAATGAAGCTGGCTGAAATTCTCTGGCAAATCAGCGGAAATCTGGAGTTGGCTCCGGCAAGTATTGACCTGTCCGCTTTCGAGCAGCAGATGGCTGGTGTTGCCGAGCGGCAGAACTGTTTAAGAGATGTTCTGCACAAAGTGCGAAAAGAATATGAATATGTAATAATCGATTGTCCGCCGGCAGTTGGACTCCTGACTTTTAATGCGCTAAGTGCGGCAACGGATGTTATTGTGCCGGTCGAAACCGGATATTTTGCTCTGCACGGATTAAGTAAGCAGCTTGAAACCTTGAACATTCTCTGTCAGCGATGCAGCCAGCAAGTCAATGTCGGCGTGCTCGCAAGTATGTACGATGTGCGAACAAAAATGGCGAGAGAAATTCTCGCTGAGCTGCGAAGCCATTTCTCAGATAAAATGTTCAGGACGATTGTTAATTTCAATACCAAAATCAAAGAGGCCTCCAGTTTTGGCCAGCCGATTACCGAATACGCTCCAGCGAGCAAGGGTAAAATGGATTTCAGTTCACTCGCTGATGAAATCATCGGCAGCGATGCCAAGCAGCAGAGAAGTGAGCTTGTCAATTCGCTCGCCAGCCAGCTCGAATCAATCAGTACAAGTGCCAGCGAACTGCTGAAAACCACAAAACTGCCTAAGGCCGCCACAGACAGGCAGCGTCCGGCAAGCAGTAAAAAAATAGCTGAGCCGGAAATCGTCGAGCTTGAAAGCAAAAAAGAAAAAACTGTCAGTGAACCAAAAGTTGAGCCGTGTGCAGCAAAAACTGATGAAATCGTAAATGTAACCCTTGATGAGAAAATTATAAATACAGCTCTTGATAAAGTGGCTGAGCAAATTGATGTCAGTTTCGAATCGCTTGAAATTGATAGCTTGAAAAAAGAAATCAGTCAGATAAAAGCTGAGCAGGAAATACCGGTTGACCACGAAGCTCTAAAAAAGGCAGCTGATACTGTCGTAAATGAAGTGCTTGAAGAAATAGAAACAGAAATTAAGGCAGAAACCGAGGCAATAGAGGCAGCCGAGGAAGTGCCGCCAGTTGAGGATACGCAACTACAGCTCGCCGAGGAAACAGTGGATACGAATGCGGATGCGGAACAAACTGTCGATATGAAACTTTCTGATTACTATGGTGTTAGCCAGATAAATGAAGCTATCGCTTTTGTCACATTTTATCCGCTCGCTGATACAGTGCAAATTGCCGGCGATTTCAACAATTGGCAGCCGGAAAAAACCACGATGCAAAAGGTCGGCGAAAGTGGCGTATGGCAGGCGGATATGAAAATGCCGTCCGGCAAATACCGCTACCGGCTGGTTGTTGACGGACAATGGCAGCAGGATCCATACAACGAAAATGCAGAGGCAAATCCTTTTGGTGGATTTAATTCTGTTCTTGAAGTAAAATAGTTGCAGATAGTTCATTGTTATGTGTTCATTGTTCATTGATGGTTATCTGTCGATGAGCTATGAACAACAAACTGTGAACAATGAGTACCCGCAGTCTAATGCGAGGGGGAGCGGCGATTCTTATAATTGTCATAGTGATTCCCTTTGCTGTTTTTGCGAGCCGGACAAATATTTACAGCTACGGCGGCGATTTTGATTTACCCATTCCTGCGCAGCAAAACTCCCTTGGCTGGATGGATGATGCTGTTATAGAAATCCCAGATTGCCATATTATCACCGACCTTGATGTTAAAATCTCAGTGAAACACACCAGCATTTTTGATTTGCAGATTTTTCTTCAAAGCCCGTCTGGAACTATTGTTTGCCTGAACAAATACAGTTTCGTAGATGAATTTTTTGTCGGCGAAAATTACATCAATACCATATTCGATGACGAAGCTGAGCTTAATATAAAAAAAGCCAAATCGCCTTTTACCGGCCGATTCAAACCCATTAAGCGATACAAACTTTCTGCATTTGACGGTGAGCAGGCAATTGGTTTATGGCGGCTGAAAATTAACGACAGATGGCATTTTGACAGCGGCGAACTGGAAAGTTTTGAACTGATGATTACAAATCCCGAACCAGCTACTGTGCTGCTGCTGATTCTTGGCTTGGCTTTAGTGATGGCATTCAGGCCACATCACACCGCATAGCTTCTAAAGAGCTGAATCTTTTTCCAAAACCTTTTTTTCCTGAGCCGCTTTGAAAGCAACCATTTTTTTTGTAAGTGCCTCATCGCCAAGAGCGAGAATTTGCACTGCAAGAACAGCTGCATTTTTCGCACCAGCTTTTCCGATTGCTACCGTTGCTACTGGAACTCCCGGCGGCATTTGCAGTGTGCTAAGTAGTGCATCAACCCCTTCGAGGCCTGAACTGGAAACCAAAGGTACGCCGATTACCGGTAATATAGTTTGTCCGGCAATAGCTCCGGCGAGATGGGCAGCCATTCCAGCGGCGGCAATTATGACTTTTGTTCCATTTGTCGCTGCATTTTGCGCGAATTCGGATGCAGCTTTTGGCGTACGATGAGCTGAAAGTATGCGAACCTGCGGCGAAATGCCGAATTCTTCCAGCGTATCGATACAGCTCTGCATTACAGCCATATCACTGTCAGAACCCATTACTATTGCCACCTGTGGTGAGCTTGTCGAACCGACCTGTGGTGAGCCGTGTCGAACCACCTGTGATTTCTTTTTTTCTGCCATATTGTTTTTCTCGCTTTTGCAGCTACAATATAAGTTAGTTTGAATACACAATGATAATAACAATCAATCGCCTTAAACGCAAGAGAGGGTTATTGTAAAATGCCGATACGCAAACCCATAGTTGCCGGCCAGTTTTATCCAGCTGAAAAAGATTTGTGCATAGAGCAAATCGAAGAATTTTTGCAGTTGGTGGCAATCGATGAAAATTTACCCAAAGAAATTTCAGCTGGCATTGTTCCGCACGCTGGCTGGTCATTCAGTGGCGATTTAGCAGCGATGGTTTTTGCGGCAATTAAAAAACGCTGCGAAAAAGTAGATACATTTATAATTTTCGGAGCAGTTCATAATTATTTCGGAAAAATGCCGGCTGTTTATTGCAGCGGCTTCTGGCAAACTCCGCTCGGCCAAATCGGCATTGATGAAAATCTGGCAAAACAAATCCTCAAAAGCAGCGATGCAATAAATGACATTTCAGCTCACTCCTACGAGCATAGTATTGAAGTTCAAATTCCATTTATTCAATATCTATTTCCCAAAGCCAAAATTGTGCCAATTCTTACATCTCCAAATCAGCAGGCGATAAAACTTGGCGAAGCTGTCGGTAAAATTATAAGTGCAATTAGCCCAAAAGAAAAAATCGTTTGTATTGGCTCAACGGATTTAACGCACTACGGGCCTGGCTACAATTTTACTCCGGTCGGCGTTGGCCAAAAAGCAAATCGATGGGCAAGTGAAGTTAATGACAAACTCTTTATCGATTTAACGCTTGAATTAAAAGCCGAAGAAATGCTCACAAGTGCCGCCCAAAATTATAACGCCTGCGGAGCCGGAGCGGCGGCGGCAACTGTGGCAGCTGTAAAAAAGAGCGGCAAAACAAAAGGATTTTTACTTGCGCAGACAAACAGCAGCGAAATTATGCTGCAAAAAACCGGCAGAACAGCAACCGAGAGCGTTGGTTACGCAGCAATAGTTTTTTGACCACCCAAAAAAACTGCGATTAATTTTGATTTGATTTTTTCTGTTTGCCTGAATTGCGATTTAATAAAGTAGCACCAAGCTGGCCGCAGGCAGCTTTTATTTTATGTCCCATTTTCAATCGAATAGTAGTTTCAATTCCGGCAGCAGTAAGAATTTTAGCAAACCCTCTTATCGTTTCTTTGCTGCTCGCTACAAACTTACAACCGGAATGCGGATTGTACTCAATGAGATTTATATTGCATTTTATTTTGTCCGCCAGTTTGACAAGTTTTTCAGCGTTCAATTTAGAATCATTTACGCCTTTTATTAAAACGTATTCAAAAGTTACGCGAAGTCTGGTTACTAATTGATAAGCCCTTACAGCTGAAATCAATTTCGCAAGTGGCTCGGCTTTATTTATGGGCATAAGTTTTGTCCGCAATTCGTCAGTCGCTGCGTTTAGCGAAATTGCAAGTCGCGGATGAATATCTTCATTGGCCAGTTTTCTAATCTCTTCACATTTGCCGCAGGTACTGATTGCCAAATGCCGCAAACCGATATTTCTTCCGTTTGGATTGTTGAGTATCCTGACAGATTTCAAAACGGCATCGTAATTTTGCAGCGGCTCGCCCATTCCCATATAAACTACGTTGTTTATTTTTCCGGTGTCTTTTTCAACAACATTTACCTGGTCGGCAATTTCAGCTGAAGTGAGATTTCGCTGGAACTTCAATTTCGCCGTTGCGCAAAATGTGCAATTCATCACGCAGCCGACCTGCGTTGAAACGCAAAGCGTTCGCCGTTTTCCATCACAAAGAACCACCGTTTCAATCCGGCAGCCGTCGGGCAATTCGAAAAGATATTTTTCCGTCCCGTCCGGGTCGGTAAAAACTTCAACCGTTTTAATGCTGGAAATATAATAACCGTTTTTTGTAAGTGCTTCCCTAAACAGTTTTGAAAGCGTGCTAAGGCCGGAAATTTCGCAAACATTTTTACTGTGAATGAATGTAAAAATATATTTCGCAAGATACTTTTTCCCGCCAAGCTCTTCGACAATTGCCTCAAGCTCAGCTGGCATTTTATTTTTCAAATCCTTATCCATCCCGCTATTCTACTACAAATAAAAAGTTTATCTTCTAAATTTTTCGCAGTTTTAATTATTCGCTGCCGGCGCTGGTCAGGTTATAATACTTAAATATGAAAACTGACATTTTAATAGCCGGAGCCGGGCCAGCCGGCCTGTTCGCCGCAATAACCGCCGCCCAAAGCGGTGCAAAGGTGGTAATCGTTGAAAGCAATAC
>JAGLSG010000098.1 GCA_023135865.1 Planctomycetota bacterium
GTCTTTGCACATTTTAAGCTGGCCGGGGTCAGTTAGTTTTTCAACGGCCTTACGCAGATGCTCTATTGCTTTTTGTGGCTTATTAAGATAGCGGCTATACAATATGCCGAGCATTAGTTGTATCTGCTCAATATATTCGTAATTTTTGTAGTTGGTTAAAATCTGTTCGTAGGCATTTGCCGATTTTTCCGGCTCGTTATTGCTGGTAAAATAATTGGCAATGTCGAGCATATGTTGTTGCGGAAGGACATTTTCACTGTCGATTTTTATAAGTTCGTTGTAGAGCATAGCTGCCTGGGCCACGTTTCGCCGAGCGATTTCATCTGCGATTTGGCTGCGAAGTTCAGCTATGTCCTCATCTCTTTTTTGCTCGCCGGCTGATTTTTTAATTTCCGTTGCTTTTACTTTTTTTGTTGCTTTGCCTGTAAATGGGTCGTAACCGGAAGATGCAACATCCTTATATTGTCTTCGTCTGTTCCATCGCTTTAGCATTGCCCACAAATCGAAGTTATTGCCTCTGACTATGCCGGTTGCAAGTGCTATCAAAATTCCAAGAATTCCAAAAGCGTACCCGGCGAGATGTGCATTGTAGGCGATGTTTGTTGTTCCACGGCCGATTATATTATCTATAACTATCATCTTAAAAGCTATGAAGTAAATCGCCGGCACTTCCATTGTGCCGATGAAGATGAACCAATATGCCACTGTTACGAGTGTTTGTGGAAACAGCACGAGATAAGCACCTGTTACCGCTGCCACCGCACCGCTCGCTCCGAGAACTGGCGAACTGCTCATCAGCATATGGCCTAATCCGCTAAAGACTGCTCCGGCGAGATAGAATCCAAGATAGCCGGCTGTTCCGAGCTTATCGTTGACATTATTTCCAAAGAGATATAGAAAAAACATATTGCCTATGATGTGTAGATATCCGCCATGCAGAAAGGCATAGCTGACAAATTGCCAGAAATGCAGATTGCTCGGCGTTAGCATAAAAATATCTGCCCATTGCCTTAGTGTCTCACTTACGGGCCGGTTTACAACGATGACATCATGTGATGCAGTTAGAAGGAATATAAACACATTGATAATAATTAACGCGTAATTGGCATAAGGCGTTCTGTTCGGCTTTATACTTGTGTGAATAGGTAACAGCATAATATAATCTTAAACAATTTGCTTGGCTTATTAAAATTTGTAAAAAATCCAGACGTGTATTTTAACAATAAGTGTTATTTTGGACAAGGCATAAAAAAAGTGGGACGGCTGATTGCCGTCCCGCGTTAGAAAATTTGTGTTTCCCCCTTCGGAAAACTTTTTTTTAGGAGTTGTTAGTTTTGTTTTTCGGCTTTCCCCCAGCCGGCTCCTTTATCTAACAAAAATATAAAAACAAAATTACGTAATGCCAAATATTTCGATGATTTTTTTTATTTTTTGTACAGTTTTTGCTAAGTAAGTTATATTGGTGATTGTCCGAAATAGTGCCAATCGAATTTATGGCTATTGAAATGGATTTAAAACACATTAAAAAACGTATATTATCGGTTCGTAGCCGGTTAGAGCAGGTAAGTGCAAATTGCCTTATCATCACAAAGCCAGCCAACGTAACTTATACAACCGGTTTTACCGGCAGCAGCGGCTGGGCGATAATCACCCCCAGGACAGTTTATCTGCTGACCGACAGCCGATACACCGAGCAAGCCGGCAAGGAATGTTCAAATTGTGTGGTAGTTGAGGTGGCCGATTCAATGGCCGCAACAGCTGGCCGGCTTATAAATAAGTTGAAATCGACACAAACCGCAGCAGTTGAAAATTCTACATCTCTTGCCGTTTTTAATGCGTTGAAGAAAAATGTGAAATGTCGGCTAAAAGCAGTTTCGGATATTGTTGAGCCGAGCCGCAGTATAAAAGATGCCGATGAAATTGCAAAAATCCGCCGAGCTTCTTCGATTGCAGCGGCTGCCCTAAAAAATTCTGAATGTTACATTAAACCGGGCATAACCGAGAATGAACTTGCCGGAATTATCGATTTGGAAATTCGCAAATTATCAGCTGTGATTAGCTTTGTTCCGATTGTTGCGTTTGGTTCTTCTGCTTCGCAGCCGCATCATCAGCCGGGCAGCAGAAAACTTAAAAGTAATGATACTATTTTAATTGATTTTGGTGTGCGATATAAAAATTATTGCTGCGATATTACTCGTTGTTTTGTTGTTGGCCGGGCTACTGCTTTGTATAAAAAAGTTTATAATGTAGTGCGAGCTTCGCAAGCTGCTGCGCTCAAAATGATTAAGCCGGGCGTTTCAATTTGCGAAGTTGATTTGGCTGCCCGCAAAATAATTGCCGAATATGATTTGCCGGTTTACGGCCATGGCACCGGCCACGGCTTAGGCCTTGAAGTTCACGAACAGCCGACAATTTCCGCAAACAGTAAAGAGAAATTTCAGGCCGGCCAGGTCATAACAATTGAGCCGGGAGTTTATATTGCCGGCAAACTCGGCGTTCGCATCGAAGATGATATTCTCGTAACCGCCAACGGCTGCGAAATTTTAACCCGTAGCTGTCCAAAAATTAAAATTGTTTGACTCATTGCTTCATAAATCTATAATGGATGTAGTTCACTAGGGGTGGCCGTGGATAAGTCGGCCTGAGATAAGACCCTTGGAACCTGAACAGGAAGCCCGTAATTTTGCGGATAGTGCCTGCGTAGGAAAGTGATTAAAATTTATTTTGGTAAACTTAAAATCGCTTCCTATTTGGGCGATTTTTTCTTTTTGGTTAGCCCTGCCATCACTCCTGTCCTGAGCGGAGTCGAAGGAATGGCAGGGTTATTATGACAAAAGTAAGGACAATAAAATGGCAACGCAATTACAAATCGCAAAAAGCGGCCAAATTAGTAACGAGGTTAAATTTGTTGCAAAAGCCGAAGGTCTCGAATCGGAATTCGTTCGCAGTGAACTTGCAGTTGGCAGATTGGTAATACCTGCTAATAAACTGCACATTAAAACAAATCTAAAACCGGTCGGAATTGGCCGAGCACTTACGGTAAAGGTAAATGCTAATATCGGCACTTCCACAGAGCGTCATTCGGTTGAAATTGAAATGGAAAAAATGCAGGCGGCTCTTGAAGTTGGCGCAGATGCGATTATGGATTTGAGTACCGGCGGTGATTTGGATGACACTCGTGCGAAATTGCTCTCTGCTTGTCCGGTTCCGTTTGGAACAGTACCAATTTATCAAACCATAATCGGTCGAAGCGTTGAAGAAATAGACAGCAAAATAATTCTTGAAGTTCTGCAAAAACAGGCCGAGCAGGGTGTTGATTTTTTCACTATTCACGCCGGCCTTTTGAGGGAACATTTGCCTCTGCTCAAAAACAGGGTAGCCGGAATTGTCAGTCGTGGCGGGGCTTTGCTTGCCAAATGGATGCTGTATCACAACAAGCAGAATATTTTATATGAAATGTTTGACGATATATGCGATTTGCTGGCCGAATATGATGTCAGTTTTTCACTCGGTGATGGCCTTCGTCCTGGAGCGATTGCCGATGCCACCGATGAAGCTCAGCTGGCCGAGTTAAAAACGCTTGGCGAACTGACCCAACGGGCACAGGAAAAGGGCTGCCAGGTAATGGTCGAGGGCCCCGGCCACGTCCCTTACGGCGAGATACAATATAATATGGAAATTCAAAACGAGCTTTGCAATGGTGCTCCTTTTTATGTTTTGGGGCCGTTGGTTACAGATATTGGAGCTGGCTACGACCACATAACATCAGCTATTGGCGGGGCGGCAGCTGCTTTTTACGGTGCTTCATTTTTATGTTACGTTACGCCGAGAGAGCATTTGGGCCTGCCCAATGCCGACGATGTTCGAGCCGGAGTTGTAGCTACTAAAATTGCCGGCCACGCAGCCGATATTGCTCGCGGCCTGAAAGGTGCAGCAGACAGAGATAGAAAACTTAGTATCGCTCGCAGTAATCTGGATTGGAAAACGCATCTCGCTGAGTGCCTTGATTCTAAAACCGCTGAAAAAATGTATCGTCAGGCGTGTGAACAAATCGGCGTAGAAGAATTGCCGTCAGCTGATTATTGCACGATGTGTGGCCGTGACTGGTGCAGCGTTAGAACCAATAAGGAAATCAGAGAAGCCATAGCGAATAAAAAAATTGATAGTTAAAAACTCTTTGCTGGTTTTTACGTTTTCATTGCGTCGAGTTCGAGAAATGCTATCGGGGTAAAAATAAACAGCGGCAGCCACGCCCAGAATTGCGGCGAAACCATTCCGAAAACCTGTTCAGTAGCCATCATTTTACAGATAAATGTTGTGATAAAACAAGCTGTCGTTGCGGCGAAACTAATCATTATCGCTGACTTCATTGTCTTGGGGTCGCGGCGAACGAGAATAGGCAAGCTGACCATCAGCATAACAAGATTTATGAATGGGTCGGTTATGCGAAAATGCTTTTGGCTGTATAGCTCAGCTCGGTCTTTTATTTTTGTTCCCTGTTGAGCAAGAGCTGACAATTGGCGTGAGCTTAAAAGTGTTTTGTTTCTTGCACTGCGTCTTACTGGTATATCTTTTGGAGTAATATCGCTTGCGTAAAATGTTATCGGCTGCGACTGCTTTACCGAATCTTTTTCTGTTAGTTTGCCACCGATTAAGTCCCATCTGTTTTCTTTGTAGTCGTAAATTGCTTTGTCAGCTGATATTTTTCCGGTTACATTCCAGATGGCTGACTGGGCTTTTCTTGTTCGTACAATTATGGTCGGTTTTTCCAGTGTCGATGTTTTTACATTGAATCTTTCCGAGCAGATTAGCGAGCCGTTATTATCGCTGAGGAACCACACATCATATGTTTCTTCGCCGGGCAGGTCGTCCTGGCTGCGTACGAGTTTATCGGCAAACGGCGGAATTAAAAATTCCTGGTCGATTACGAGCAGACCGGTCAGTATTAACGAAAGCATTATGATTGGTGCAATGACCCTTTTTAAGCTGATGCCCGAAGCAATTATAGCTACCAATTCGTTTGAGCGAATCATTTTTCCAAGCGAAAAAGAGGCAGCAACAACGGTTATCATTCCGGCGAAATCACGAAAATAAACCAGTCCGTTCAGGCAGTAAAAACTGGATATATTTTTAATAACCGCAAATGTTCCCATATCCATATGCTCGGTGAACTCATCGAGATTCACGAAAAGGTCTATCATTATACGCAGTCCGAGCAATACGCAAAACGCAATTGCGTATCCGATAAGGAAATTTTTTGCTATGTATTTGTCGAGTATTTTCATCTTTTATATTTTCTGCGAGCAGCGAATGATGCGTTATTCTTATTTTTCAGTTTTCTTTTTTCATTTTGGTACACAACAGCTGCCAGTGTAGCGAGCAGTAAAAGTTCTATTGAGAATTGCAACTTGCTCTGCCCTATTAATTTTATTCCAGCCGCGGCGTAGTTCACTTTTTTATTGTAACAGTATTCGACATCTTCATCAAATGACGAATTAGCATTGGTTATCCAGTTTTCAAATTGCGCCCAGCCGGCTGTGTCGAGATTATTTTTATCGCAGTATAATTCGTATGCTTTGAGCGTGTCGCTTATATGGTGGAATTTGCGTCTTGGTTTTCGTTTCCACGGGCCTATTGGCACATAGCTTTGCCATTTTGCGGTTTTGTAATCTGCATTTGAAATTGCCATAGCTGCTATAGTGCTGATTGTCCCCGAGCGGTCAACGCCGGCTCGACAATGTATCAAAATCGGAAGTTCCGATGTTTTCAGAACCTGCATTAATTCGGTTAGTGTTTTCCTGTCCGGTATTTTACTTGAACTCAGGCCGAAGCTGAACATTTTTACGTTTGCTTTTTTGGCGATTTGCTTTTCTTGTTCTGTTGCCTCGCCGGCATCGCCTCGCAGGTTGAGAATGGTTTTGATTTCGTATTTGCCGAGCCATTTTTCCAGCTGTTTTTCTGACGGCTGTGCTGAGCGATAAATTTTGCCGGCCTCGATTTCGCGAAAATTTGCAAAGATTACAAATACCGTCAGCCAATAGCCGGCGGCAATTGCGATGGCAGCTGGAACTATCATTTTTTTATAGAACGATTTTTTTTTATTTTTATTCACTGGTTTAAATTCAAGCCATCATTTTAAGTTCAAACAGAAAACATTTATACAGGTACAGCGAAACAGCGAGAAGTGCTGCATTTATTAGCGTTGCAATTACAGCTTCTTTTTTAAGCGTTTTTTTCAGTAAAGCTGTTATCGAAAAAACACAAGCTATGGCCAGTATTGCAGGTGATATAATTATTGTAATTATGAGCAGTTTGTCCACAGCTGCGATTGCACTAATCGGATAGCCGACAGCTGCAAGGAGCATTAATGTTGCCAACGCAATGAGCACAACGTTTGGCAGCGTAAAACTTATTGCTATTAGGTTTTCGTTTTTCATTTTTTTAATTTTTCATCAGCTTACGATAAAGTACCATCATAATCGCTATAAGTGTTGCCAGACCAGCCCAGATGATTATTATTCCGAGAACGGTTTGCGAGCCGGGATTTTCCGTGATTTGTTTTCCGCTTATTATAGCTACTACCAGTATTGTTGCCGGCAGGCATCCTGCGGCAAACGCACTGAGCAGGTGTCCCTGTTTTTTTATAATTCCCAGTCCGATTCCAATCAGTATCATTGGTACGCATCCGATTCCAAACGCCAGCCGCGAATGTGTTTCAGCTTTTATTCTCAGCATAGTTTTTTGTATTTTTCTTTTTAATCTTCTCTGGAGCATTATCAGCTGCGCACCCGGCTGTTTTTTAAGTACGGTTTTTGTTGTTGCAGGCGAAGCAGCGAGCAGTATGTCGTTTATTTTGAATTTATCTGTTACCGCTGTTGGTGGAATAAGACCTCTTATAACTCGGCGCTGCGTTAGTGCGTTTGTCCCGTCCGGCTGCTGCCATACTGCGTTATAGATTACGAGCGTTATTGTTGGCGTTACTTCATCGCCTTCAATGTGCAAAAAGCCGTTAGTAGATGTATAAGTTTGCAACGGCTGGCCGGTAACCGGGTCGGATTCTATCAGCGTAACTTTTCCGTGCAGCTGAATTTTCTTTTCATCTTTTACGGTGCATTTTTCAGCGTTGAATTTGATAAGTTTTGTTCCGCTGTGCAGTTCGTAGAATTTCACGTCATTACTGTCGGCTTGTTTGGCTAACTTTGTTGTAATATCTTCTGCGATTAGTTCCGTAATCAGCTGGGCATAAGCTGCATGAGCCAGTTTTTCGATTGGATAAAATTCCATCGGATTAGCGTATATTTTTTTCATTTCGGCGATTTTTTTGAATTTTATTTCATCGCCGAGCAGTGAGCCGAATTCCGTCGTAAGTGCCAGCCGCTCAGCTGAAAATCCGCCCTCATCTTCTGAGCCCATCTGATACGTATTATGCGTAATTATCCGCACTTCGTTGAATTTATCGTGCGCATTGAATTGCACTTTGGCCTTTTGGGCTGTGATGATTTTTTTGATTGCATTTCCTTTTACTTCCGTAGCGATTACGCCGGCGAGCACATTATTTTTTTCATCCACGAGGTCTGCGTAGATTCTGTAGCGGCCATCCGGCGGCAGTTTGTAGTATCCTTTTCGCTGTATATTTCTAAAGAGGATTTGTTTTGCATTTGCTTTTAGTGATTTTTCTGCTCTCTGCACGAAAGCCGGCACAACGTGAAAGCTGAGCATAAGATTTGCGATAGCCACAATTATTGCCAGCACCAGTCCCGGATAGACCAGCGTTGGCAGCGAAACTCCGCTTGCCCTGCACGCATCATATTCGTTATCATATGCGAATCTGCCGTAAACCAGCGTTGTCGTAAACAGCGCTGCCATCGGCAAAACGAACGTTAGTGCTACCGGAATAAAATATCCCATCAGGTGCAGCACCTGTTTTGGCCCTACGCCGTATTCCTGAATCGGCCCAAGTATGCTCCCCAAGCTGACGATAAGCGTCAGTCCAACCGTTGCCAGCAGAAAAATTTTGAATACTTCCCGAAATATATATCTGTGCAGTGTAAACAGCATAATTAGTTTTTTCGTTTAGCCCCACCATCACTATGGTGGGGTTATGTGTTTTACCATCGCTATGACGGGTTTTTTGTTTTTTAATTTATAATTACAATATCTTCCGGCGTTGCCACCACGTCTTTTCGTCCTTTTCCGAGCAGTTTTTCTATTTCTCTGCTGTGCTTTCCGGCCAGTTTTTTCAGCTCTGCGCTGCCGAAATTTACTACTGCCTTTGCTTTATCACCGAGCATTACAACCGCTCCTTTTTCGAACGTTCCTTCGACCGCCGCAATTCCGCTTGGCAGTAAGCTCTTTTTATTTTCGATTGCTTTTATTGCCCCTGCGTCGAGTTTTATAGTTCCTGCCGGATGGCTATTGAGTATCCATCTTGAGCGGTTACCGAGTTTTCGTTTCGGCATAAAGATAGTGCCGATTATTTCGCCAGCCATTATTTTTATTATAACGTCTTTTTTCCTACCGTCAGCGAGAATCATTCTGCATCCTGCGTTTGCAGCTATTTTTGCAGCTTCGATTTTCGTTTTCATACCGCCCGTTGCGTGCCGACTTCCGCTGCCGCCGGCGTTTTTAACGATTTCTTTTGTTATTTCGTAAACTGCTGGAATTTTTTTTGCGTTTTTATTTTTTTTCGGGTCTTTATCGTAGAGCCCGTCTATATCGGTCAGCATAATCAGTGCGTCTGCATCTATTTTACTTGCCACGAGAGCGCTTAGTTTATCGTTATCGCCGAACCCTGTTTTGACAGCCGTTCCGATTTCATCTGTACTTACGCAGTCGTTTTCATTTATGATTGGCACTACGCCGAGTTTCAAAAGCGTTTCGATTACGCCTTTCAGGTTCAGATATGTTTTTCTATTGTTTAGAACTTCCGCTGTCAGCAGAACCTGAGCTGCGGTGATTTTATATTTTGCGAACGCTTTTTTATATTCTGCCATTAGCAGCGGCTGACCGATTGCCGCGCATGCCTGTTTTGTTTTTGTATCTTTTGTTTTATTTTCGATTTTTAATTGTCCAGCCCCCATTCCGATAGCTCCGGAGGTTACTATTACGATTTGTTTTTTTGTTTTGAGCAGGGCGTTTATTTGCCTTGCTATATTTTGGACGTATTTCGTATCCACGCCGCCGTTTTTGGTTAGGACGTTAGTACCTATTTTTATGACTATTCTTTTTGTTTTAGTAAAATCTCTCATTATTAGTTGCTCGCCTGCCCTGAGCGTAGCCGAATGGGTCGCTCGTGACTCGTCGCTCGTCTTACGGCTCACTGGCCACGGGGGTTACGGGTTACGGGTCACGGATTTTCTCTTATGATACCTTTGCTTTACCGTAAAGGCAAGAATATCTCGTGGAGCGTGTATTGCGGTGCGTATTGCGTGATGATTAGCCCCAGCACCTGTGGCTGGGGGGCAGTTTGGCTGGGGCAATGTTTTATTTTTGTTTAACCACGGATTACGCTGATTTCACAGATTTTTTTGGGGGTCATTGCGAGTGCAGTCGAAGGAATGGCATGCCTAAGTACCGAGTCCTAAAATCCCTCTGATTAATAGACAGAACATCACAGAAATCATTGAGGCTAAATCCTAATTCGACTCTACATGTTTCAATCAATTTTCTAATAAGACAGGGTTCTTCATCAGGAAGTTTGATTGGTTCTTCAGTTCGATAGCCAAGAGCGCTAAGTTTTGTAAAATATCTCCTCTTTTGGGAACAACTTATAACTCCCAGCTGGAAAGCTCGCATTATTAACGATGCAATTGAAACTTTCCACTTTATTTTTAATGATACAGCTCGCTTAAAGGAAAACGGATTTAGTTCTTCTAGTATTTCATCCTTAGGCATTAAAAATGCAGATGCAAAATGGTTAGCCTCGGTTTCTATATTGGGTGTGGGGTGCTCGTGCATCACTATATGTCCTATTTCATGTGCTAAAGTAAACCTCATTCTATCTGTTGGTATTGATTTATTTACAAAAAAGATAGGTGGAATGCCACTAATATATTGACTCTGGGCATCAAGTTTTTTAGTCCCTAAGTCATATTTGAAAACAATGCCTCCAGCACTTTCAATAGTTCCAACAACGCTTTTTACCGGCCCCAACGGCATCTTCCATTGTGCACGAACATGTTCTGCGATATCCTCTATATTTCCATACTCATCAATGTCATAGTGATGGAAGCTATATGCAGATTTAATATCAACATTATGTAGAAGATTCCTTATTTCTGAAACCCTTATACTAAATTCGGCCTCTATTCTTCTGAGAACGCGAATAGGTATATTAAGTTTTTTGCGATGGAAAATACCGCTTACACCTAATCCTCTTGACACAATATTCCTTTTAAAGAAAGCTGTGGGATAATCTAAAGCTTTAGCTATTTTCTTTAGAGTATCTTCTGTTATTTGTTGCTCATCTCTTTCAATCTTTGATATGCTTGCTTGAGCAATCGATGTTTCAGCCGCAAGCTTGCTCTGTGTCAAACCTCGCGACTCTCGTGCTAATTGTACTGCTTCCCCATGTATCACCCACATAGCCAAGACTCCTCCTCTAATTTTTAAGTGTTTTGATAGAAACGATTGTACAGAAACTAAATACAAAGAATTTAACTACAACCATTAAATTAACTGGCTTCGCCCAACTTCTTCGAGGCACTCTTCCGTACAACAACAATTGGTTGGTCTGAAGTTACAAGGTCACTATTTCTCGTGATGGCTTCTTTGACCTCGGGCAACTTCAGATTCCATTGTAACTTACGATATGCGACGCACACTATATGGGCATCTTTATATTCCCCTATATCATTTAATCTATATCCTGCACTGAGATGAGTTATATGTCCTTCAAACAACGTTTGTTCATCGAAAGCACGCTGTTGTTCTGTCTGTATGTTGCATGGCATCAGACAATTTTGTAATTTTTTAAACCTAAGAAAAATACGCCCATAAAAATTGATAATCAAAAATCCCTTTTTTGTATAAACAGCAATATCTTGACCTTTTCCTTTGAAAATTTCCTTCGCCATCAATTCTATATTGTCGTGAACCATATTGGCTATGGTTCGTGGCTTAAGCGACATGTAATATTCTGGTTCTTTTTGCCTGAGTTCTCTAACTCTGTTGATCCCTTTATGAATACATAGCATTATATTCTTGTATTGGGGCAAAAGAATTTTATGTGCCTCATTAATCGTTAGCATTCCATCCTTGAACAATCTCTCGCTAAACATTTAGGTGCTCCTTACATTTCTTACACAACATTACATATGCTGCGTATTATTGACTGGCCATGCGCATAATTCAAGGAAATTATTCGAGAAATTATTGCAATCTTTATAACAGTTTATACTGCAACAGGTTACGTTTATATTTTTTTTCAACCATTTGTAGTACAATAGGTAAATATCTGGCTTCGGAGGAGGGAAAAATTAAAAAATGAATTCTACTCCTAAATTCCGGAAATTAAAACAGCTTTTTTTAACGACAATTCAAAACTAAAAATCAGGCCGTGAAATCACACAGAAGAACCCTGCCATAGTGATGGCAGGGCTAACCACACAAAATACGCAAAATCCCTCTTAGAAATCCGTGGTTAACTTTATACCCTAAAAACCTCTGTGTTCTCTGCGGCTAATTTTCTGTCTTTTTAATCAGCGAAATCTGTGTAATCTGCGATCGAAAAACGGGGCACGAGCGACGAGGCACGGGTAACGAATTTGATTGATTCTAAAAAAAACACCCATGAAAAAACTGGTTCTTTTTTGACAAAAAACGGATTTTTTTGCTCCTTTTTTGACAATTTTTGACCAAAAACGACAAAAAACGCTCATTTTTGACCACTTTTTACTTACCTATTTTATCCAGATTACGCAATCAGACCTGCCTACCTTTGATTTTCGGCTAAAAACAAGGTTCGGCCGAAAAATCGAATAAAAAAAACCGAAAAAACGCCATATTTTCAGATTTTGCACCTCCGAAAACGAAAATTTATATGCCACTTTTGATTGAAAACTTTAAAAACAGTGTTGAGTTTTGAGCGTTGAGTTTTGAGTTAAGGAAGTCATCCAGCACTTAAAATTTTTAAGTACTGGATTCCGCAATTCTAAATTCTTCATTCTCAATTCTAAATTTTTTTGTGACTGAATTTACGTGCATTTTCACCACAATAATCACTTACAATCTGGCCGGTTCCGAGCAGCCGCCATTTGTAGATTAAAAGACCCTCCAGGCCAACCGGCCCGCGAGCGTGGATTTTATTAGTGCTAATTCCAACTTCAGCCCCCAGCCCAAAACGAAAGCCATCGCTAAATCGAGTACTGCAATTCCACAATACATCCGCAGAATCCACCAAAGCCATAAATCTCTCAGCTTTGTCCTTACTCGCCGTAACAATCGCATCCGTATGGCCGGAGCCGTAATGGTTTATATGCTCAATGGCCTCATCCAAATTAGCTACAACCTTAACCGAGAGAATATAATCGAGGTATTCGGTCGCCCAATCCTTTTCGTTGGCCGATTTGACATTTATTATTGCCGCTGTTTTTTCGCAGCCGCGAATCTCAACATTTTTTTCGTCTAATGCGGTTTTCACAATCGGCAGAAATTCTTTTGCGATTTTTTCATCCACAAGCAAAGTTTCAGCTGCATTGCAAACAGCTACATACTGGCATTTCGAATCGACAGCGATTTTAACCGCCATTTCCAAATCCGCATCACGGTCAATATAAACGTGGCAAATCCCGTCAGCGTGGCCGAGAACAGCGATATTCGTATTATTCATTATGTAGCGAACGAATTCATTTGAGCCGCGTGGAATGAGCAAATCGATGTATTCGTCCATTTTCAGCATTTCAGCTACGTCCTGCCGTGTTTGCAGCAATTGAATCCAGCCACTTGGCAAACCGGCCTTTTCGCTGGCCGCTGCAATTACTTCGCTTAGAATGGTGTTTGTTTTTATTGCTTCCGAGCCGCCTTTTAATAAAACGGCATTTCCGCTTTTCAAACACAATGTAGAAATCTGAACCAGTGCATCCGGCCGCGATTCAAAAACCACGCCAATTACGCCGATAGGGCAGCTGACTTTGTAAAGTTCGAGATTTGTGTCCAGCTCGGTTGCGGAAATTGTTTTTCCAACTGGCTCATCAAGTTTTATCAAACTTTCAATGCCGGCAATCACTTCGGCGATTTTATTCTCATCGAATTTCAGCCGTTTCAATAATGGTGCAGCGAGATTTTCTTTTTTGGCAGCCGCTAAATCCTCTTTATTAGCTGCGATAATTTTTTTGCTGTTTGATTTTATAGCTGCCGCAATTTCAGCCAGTGCGTTGTTTTTAGCATCAGTTTTGATTGCCGCTAATTGGATGGAAGCCGATTTTGCAATTTTTGCGATTTGGGAAATATTCATTTTTTATTTTCTCGCTTTACTATTTACAATCCATTTTTTATAATCAACATCTGAATTATAAGCAATAAGTAGCAAATAGAAAATAGTAAATAAATTTGCGGGTGTAGCTTAGTGGTAAAGCTCCAGCCTTCCAAGCTGGTCACGCGGGTTCGATTCCCGCTACCCGCTGTTTTTTGCAACATAAAAACAGCTTCACTTTCAGCCTTATATTTTCAATTCCAGCAGAGGCAAAATTTACAACTCGTCTCGGCTTTGTGAAAAAACAAAATAAATATCCAAAAACTCCTAAAAAAATTTTACTCAGCATAAAAACTCTGCTTTTTCGTAACTGCTTTTATTTCAATTGCTTAGCTGTTTTTATCAAAAGTCCTATAATAAAATTTTCAAAAATTTGCCCAAAAAATAATTTTGCGTGTTGACGTAGTGGGGAAAAGTGGTACGATTTCCCTGTAATTATATGCAGAGTGGGTTAAAAACCATGCTTTTATTAACAGGCGAATATCAACACGTAATAGACTCCAAGAGCAGAGTTCTAATCTCAAATAAACTCCGAAGTCAAATCGATGTCGATGAACACGGCAGCAATTTCTATCTTGTCCTTGGTTCAAACGGCATACTTTGTTTGTATCCCGAAAAATATTTTGAGCAGATAGCTTTGGCTATTGCGCCGACTACCGTGGCTGCTGATGAAGCTGTGGCTTTTGAGCGGATAAGTTTTGCGCTTTCGAGCAAGGTTGAACTCGACAATCAGGGCAGATTGCTGGTCAACGAAAAGCTGCGAAAAAGAGCAGGGCTCCAAAACGATGTTACACTTGTTGGAGTTCGCGACCACATCGAACTTTGGAATAGTGAAAACTGGGAAGAGTATCTTTCAGATAATATGGCTCAATACCAAAAACAAATGACGCAGGCAAGAAGAACGGTTCTGCAAAAACAAAGTGAATCTGAGCAATAGAAAAGTGTGAAGCAAAAAACCCTTCGACAAGCTCAGGGCAGGCGAGATGTGCTTCACCCGCTTTCGTCTTCGACTATGGCGAGGCAGGCGAGATACGAGATACGAATTTAGGAGGCAAGATTGAAATGGAATTTAATCACTGCAAAATCGTCAGAGACGGCATTAGCGGTCAAAGACAAGTGGACGAAAAAACTTTTGAATCACTCGCTGTGCTGGGCGAGCGTTTGGAGCGGCTGAAAAAGTTCGACAAAATGTTCGAAAGCGTTGAATTTTCATCAGCTGTTGAAAAGCTTACAAAGCAGGAAATCGCCTGCGGTGTGTAGTGAAAAGGAAAAGCTATCCTCTGCATGCGACATTAAAGATAGTTCGGCTGTAAAACATATACCAGTTCTCGCAGGGACGTTGGCCGAACAGATAAAACTGCCGCCGGATTCAGTAATAGTCGATGCGACTCTGGGACAGGGAGGTCATAGTTACTTATTCGGCAGCAATTTGGGCCCTGAGGGAGT
>JAGLSG010000099.1 GCA_023135865.1 Planctomycetota bacterium
TTTGCGAACAGGCAAACGCACTTTTAGCAGGGGGCGTGGATGGCTTTATAATCGAAACAATGACAGCTCTTGATGAGCTTGCGATTGCTATTAAAGCTGTAAAATCCATTTGTGATTTACCGGTATTTGCATCGATGGCTTTCGATAAAGCTGGAGCGGATTTTAGAACGATGATGGGTGTTGATGTAAAAAGTGCTGTTTCAATAATGGTTGCGCTTGGCGTTGATGCGGTTGGATTCAATTGCGGCACAATATCATTAAATGAATATGTGGAATTAGCAGAAAAGTATGTTTCCGTAATAAAGGTCTTAGAAAAAGAACGAGCGATGAGCGACGAGCGACGAGTTACGATTTTTGCTGAACCGAATGCCGGAAAGCCGGAACTGATTGATGGCAAGGCGATTTACAAGATTTTGCCGGATGATTTTGCGGTGGCAGTGGAGAAGATTTATTCAGCTGGCGTAAAAATTATTGGCGGTTGCTGTGGAACCAGTCCGCAGCATATAAAAGCGTTAGCAGAAAAACTGAAAAGTTAAAATCAATTTATAAATCAATGGTTAAAAGTTTTGCGATTTGGTCGATGGTTTTTTGGGTTGCGCCCTGATTTTTTCTTATTACTTCCCGACCGTTTTGAGCAATTCGGCTGGTGAAGTCAGAATCGGTTAGACACTTTTGCATTGTCTGGAATAAATCCTGTTTATCCTTGACCATAACAGCTCCATTATCTTTTACAAGTGCCTCAACGGTGTGTTTAAAGTTGAAAGCAAATGGGCCAAATATCGTAGGTTTGCCAAGAGCTGCGGCTTCAGCCATATCCGAGCCGCCCATTCGAACCAGCGAGCGTCCGACAAAAATCACCGTTGCAAGCGAATAAAACTTTCGTAAATCACCCATAGTGTCGCCGAGAATGACGCTTGGTTTTTCCCAATGCGGAGTACTTGTGTTTTTGACAGAGCTGTAACGAATAAAATCAAAACCTTTTTGCCTTATCAGTTCTGCAACATCGTTAAATCTTTCCGGCTTGCGAGGTACAATTGCCAAACGCAAATCCGCAAATTGCTGCTGTTTTATTAAATCCTTGAAAATATCAAGAATAATTTCCTCTTCGCCGGGGCCGGTTGCACCTGCGAGCCACAATCTTTCGTTTTCAATTTTAAGCTGACTGGCGAGTTCGTCAGAGCCATCAACTTTATCAGTAATTTGAGCTGTATCATACTTTAGCGAACCGGTTACGAAAACTTTTTCTGCCGGACAGCCAATTTCGATAAATCGCTTGGTGTATTGTTCGGTCTGGGAAAGAATAAGAGTTAATTTTTGGAAGATTGTTTTGGCAATTGGTTTTATTTTTTTGTATCTGGAAAAACTTTTATCGCTTATCCTGCCATTTACCACGACAACGGGAATATCTGACTGTTTAGCGATTCGGACAAAATTCGGCCAGATTTCCAGCTCCATTAACAAACAAACATTTGGCTGAATTTTTTCAAATGCACGCTGCATAATCAGAGAAAAATCAAGCGGAAAATAAATTACTGTGTGGTTAGTGCCAAATAAAACATTTGCACGAGCAAAGCCAGTGTCGGTAGTTGTGCTTATTACAATTTCAAAATCAGTAAATTTATTTTCAAATTCTTCAATAATTGTTTTCGCTGCGTTGATTTCGCCAACGCTTACAGCGTGCAGCCAGATACATTTCTGTTCGGGATTTTTGCGGATTATTTTGCCAAACCGTTGACTCCAGCCGGTTCGATAGCGTCTGTGAAAAATAACGCGATAGAGAACCATCGGGCTTATAATCAGCACTGCGAGAAAATATACTAAATCAGCTATAAACTTCATTTGAAATCTTTCATTAAATAAATACAGCTGTAATCATACTTTGTAAATTGCAGCTCTGTCAAACAATACCTTGACTTTAGTATTTCTTTGCCTTAAATAATGGATAGTCTTCGTCCCCGTAGCTCAATTGGATAGAGCGTTGGCCTCCGAAGCCAGAGGTTGTGCGTTCGAGTCGCACCGGGGATATTTTAATATCTAATAATAGAATATATTTGTCAGGGATGTTACAGATGGCGGTTTTAGTGGGGATTGATGAGGCTGGTTTTGGCCCTATTTTAGGGCCACTGGTTGTATCGTCCACAGTTTTTTCACTGCCGCATCATCTTTTGAAAAGCGACCTTTGGCAAACGCTTAAAAAAAGTGTTGGCAAAACACGAAAAGCTCTTGCCGGTCGATTGTTAATCGCTGACAGCAAAAAGGCCTACAATAGAAAAAAAGGACCAAAGCATTTGCAGCGAACCACTTTGGCTTGTCTGAATTGTCTTAATAAGAATCCCGAAACGCTTACGCAGCTTATAGAGGTATTGACTCCGAAATCTCTTGAAAGATTAGCTGAGTATCCATGGTATAAGGAACTTTCAAATTATAATCTCAAAGTTGACCGTGCTGATATTGCAATTGCTTCGGAAGTTTTCAATAATGACATTGATTCAAGTGAAATGAAGTTTCTGGATTGCAAAAGCCATTGCATTGATGTCGCTTACTATAATCAAATGGTCAATTCTGTTAAAAACAAAGCCAATGTTCTTTTTACAATTACATCACAACTTATAAAAAATGCTTTTGACAAATTCCCTGATGAAGATTTGCAGATTATAGTCGACAGGCAGGGCGGCAGAACCCACTATGGCGGGATTTTGCAGCGTATGTTTCCGGGGGTTGAGCTGAAAATTATTCTCGAAAATCCAACAACCAGTAGTTACGAATTAAAAAATAGTGGAAAAAAAATGAATTTGCATTTTGTAGTTGGTGCGGATAATCGCTTTTTGCCGGTATCACTTGCCTCTATGATGAGCAAATATATCAGGGAACTTTTAGTTGATAATCTGAACCGTTATTTTATCGGATTTCACGATAAATTGCTTCCGACAGCTGGCTATTGGAAAGATGGCCTGCGTTTTATTGATGATATAAAAAAACACATTCCTCATATTAAATTTGACAGCGAACAATTAATTCGTTGTCGATGAAAAAAACATCGGGATATTTATGTGTGAATTATTAGCTCCGGTTAGAGATGAAATATCATTTGCGGCGGTTATAAATAGTGGCGCAGACGCTATTTATGTTGGCCTTGGCAAGCTGAATATGCGGGTGAATTCCAAAGGAATTGCTCCTGAGATGCTGCGTGATATTGTTAAAGAAGCGCACATGGCAAAAGTTAAAGTTTATGTTGTACTAAATACGATTGTTTATGATGACGAAATCAATATCGTTGATGACCTTCTGGATTTAATTAAATCAGCGGGCGCAGATGCTGTGATATGCTGGGATTTTGCAGTCATCAATAAGGCACGTGAAAAGAATATACCAATCCATATATCCACACAAGCAAACATTTCCAATATAGAAGCAGTTAAATTTTTTCAGTCGCTTGGAGCTCAAAGAGTGGTACTTGCGAGAGAATTGTCACTGCAGCAGATAAAAGAAATTAAATCCAAAACCTCAGTTGAGATTGAAACTTTTGTACATGGTGCAATGTGTGTTTCGGTCTCCGGCAGATGTTATATGTCTCAATATTTGTTCGGGGCTTCCGCTAACAGGGGCGATTGCTATCAGCCCTGCAGGAGAGAATATACTGTAATTGACAACGCCACAAAAGATGAACTCAATATCGGCAGCGGCTATGTTATGAGCCCGAAAGACCTTTGCACTATAGAAATTATGGATAAGCTGATTGAAGCCGGCATAGATTGTTTTAAGATTGAAGGCAGGTCGCGTTCGCCGGAATATATTAAAACTGTTACCCACGCATATAGGCAAGCTATTGATGCAGTAAAAGCCGGCAAATTTGATAAGGAATTGACGGATAAACTTTTGGTGGATTTGAGGAGTGTTTATAACCGTGGATTTTCTAAAGGTTTTTATCTTAATAAACCTGGTAGGGAAGATTTTTCCCAGATTGATGGCTCTGCGGCAACTCATAAAAAGATTATAGTTGGCAAGGTTTTAAATTATTATCCTAAATCGAAGGTTGTTTTCGCTGCGATTGAGAGTGCCGCCATTTCGATTGGCGATGAGATACAAATTCACGGGCCAACGAGCGGGGTTGTTGAATTACAGATAAAAACGCTGAGGATGGAAGACGGCAAACCTGCCAAATATCTTGATAAAACAAAAGGCACATTCCTGTGTTCGTCAAGGGTTAGGCGGAACGACAGAATTTATAAAGTTGTAGAAAAGACATAATGCAGGGTGAAATAACAGGCGGCGGTGGGAGTCGAACCCACGAATAACGGTTTTGCAAACCGTCGCCTTAGGCCACTTGGCTACGCCGCCAGTTAAAACTTAGCCAGTTTATCCCAAATCGGCTGATTTTGCAATAAAATTCAGGTATTTTGCTCAAATCAATTTCATCTTTATTTTCATAAGTTTTTATGCTATAATGAAATATCTGTGTATTTTCATATTGCTACGCAGATGAGGATTATATCGGAGAAGGGTTTTTATGTTATGTCTTGCAGTATTCGGCTAACAGTTCGTCTGGGGTTGGGCTTCGCTTTGTTTTTTGTAATGACCGGCGGATGCAGTCCTGAGCAATATAAAAAACAGGCCGATGAAGAAGTCTATAAAATTATCGATAGCAAGTGGCAAAATGATTTCGGCCAAAAAACAAATTATACTATTAGCAGCATTCCTCCGAAACCTGATGACATTCAAATAATAAAAACTTTTCAGGAATCAGGAGTTATAAATCTTGTACAAGCTGTTGCGAGAGCTACAGCACATAATCGAAACTATCGAACTCAAAAAGAACGGCTTTATCTCGTAGGGCTTGATTTAACATTGGCTCGACACCAGTTTACGCAAAAATGGTTTGGGACGATAGACTCCGGCTACACAACAGCAGATGGTATAGAAACATTTGATACCGATACTGGTCTTGGATTTAATCAATTATTGGCTGACGGAGCTCAAATAAGCACTAATATAGCTCTTGATTGGGCTCGTTTTCTCTCTGGCGACCCACAAACCTCGCTTACGTCAATTCTCAGTGCAAATATAACCCAGCCATTGCTGCGTGGTAGTGGCCGTAAAATTGTTCAGGAAAATCTGACTCAAGCCGAACGAAATCTTCTTTACGAAATACGTTCTTTCAATCGCTATAGAAAAACATTTGTCGTTTCAATCATAACTGATTATTACCGTCTTTTGCAGCAAAGAGATTCCGTAACTAATGCGGAAAACAATTATTCAAGACGAGTTGAATCAAAAACCCGTCTTGAAATGGAAGCCGATGCCGGCAGACGAAATCGTTTTGAAGTGGATCAGGCAGAGCAGGATATGCTAAATGCAAAAGATAACTACATCCGTCAGCAGCAAACCTATAAACAGCGGCTTGATGAATTTAAGATAAGATTGGCTTTGCCTACTGATTTGGAAATCCAATTAAATCAAAATGAATTGAAAACGCTGGAAAAAAGTGGAGTAAACGAGCCGGGCTATTCGCTTAATGCGGCAATTGAAACGGGATTGCTGAGACGGCTGGACTTAGCTAACAGCGCCGATAGAATAGGTGATGGCGTACGAAAAGTTATGGTGGCTTCTGATGATTTTGGTGCGGAATTAAATCTAATTGGCAGTGCCAGTGCCAGCTCGAATGAAAAAAATGATTATAATCGGCTGCAATTTCAACGTGGAACATATAAATTTGGAATTGAAGCTGATATGCCATTCGATAGAAAAAAAGAACGCAATGCTTATTGCGAGGCACTGATAGTATTGGAGCAATCACAGCGAACTTATTTGAATGATATGGAAGAAGCTAAACTGGAAGTGCGTCAGGCGTATCGGCAGTTGCAGGAAGCTGCAGAACGCTATCTTATTCAAAAAAACAGTCTGAGTTTGGCTGAAAAACGAGTAGAGAGTACATCTTTGCTGCTTGAAGCAGGCCGGTCAACTACGCGAGATTTGCTCGAATCACAAAATGCTCTTCTGCAGGCACAAAACAGCACAACAGCTACTTTGGTTGACCATGCTATCGCAAAACTAAATTTCTTTCGTGATATTGGTATTCTACAGGTAAAACCTGATGGAATGTGGGAGCAAAGATAAATGGAAAAAGATGAAAAGAAAATATTCAGCAAAATATTAAAATTAAAATGGTTTAAGTGGGTTCTGGCTGTCGGAGTTATAGCCATTGCAATAGTTATTTTTGCTTTATTCAAAGTAACATCAGGAAAAATTGACAAGTCATATGTGGCAGGATTGTTTACTGTTTGCCGCAGCGATTTGACAATTAGTATAACAGAAAGCGGTGATATAAAGGCATTGAATTCGGAGGATATTAAATCTGAAGTCGAAGGCAGGACAACAATAATTAGTATTGTAGATGAAGGGACAAATATAACTGCTGAAGATGTTAACGATGGGAAAATTCTTGTAGAACTGGACTCCTCGGATATAAAACAGCGACTGACGCAACAGGAAATCAATTTTTTAAATTCAGAATCAAGCTATACCGAAGCAAAAGAGACGCTTGATATTCAGAAAAAGCAAAATGATAGTGATATTAAGGCAGGGCAGATGAAAGTGAAATTTGCCTTGATGGATATTCAGAAATATCTCGGCGACTTTGTAGCTGAAAAAAACATATCCGCTGCGGCAAATCCTGAAGGTGATGCCAATGAAATTACAACGCTAATTGGCAACCCTAATCTTGGCGGTGAGGCCTTGCAGAAATTGCGAGAATTGGATGGAAATATTTACCTTAAGATGCAGGAACTTGAATTGGCTAAAAGCAAATTGGAATGGACAGAAAAACTGTTTGAAAAGCAGTACGTATCGTTAAACGATAAAGAGGCAGACCGACTTGATAAAGAAAGTAAAAATATCGCATGGGAGAAGGCAAAAACAGCTAAAGATTTGTTTATAAAATATGAATTTCCCAAACAAACCGAAAAATTTCTTAGTGATTATAATGAGGCCATACGTGAATTTGAACGAATTCAAGCCAGTGCACGCTCAAAACTGGCACAGGCACAGGCAAAACTTAAGAGTAATGAAGCAACTCGCTTATTGCAAAAGGAACGTTTGGATAAACTCAGTAAACAATTCAACGCTTGTGTAATAAAGGCACCTTCGCCAGGGCAGGTGGTATACTGGTCGAGTACGGACAGGTGGTCGAGAACAAAAATTGAAGAAGGGGCGGAAATCCGTGAACGACAGAATATAATATCAATACCCGATA